>JAYWDM010000036.1:0-8004 GCA_043779885.1 Betaproteobacteria bacterium
GCCTGCCTCGTTGCGCCGCGCCACGCGGCACCTCAGGCGCGCTGCACAGGCGCTTCATCTGCCGCGCTTTGAACCGGGCGTGCACCGCTCAGCGCGCCAATCCGAGGTCCGTCAATATCGCGCGCAGTTGCTCCGCCTGCTGCGCGAAAATTTTTCGCGTCGCGTCCGCTCCTGCATATGCCGGACTCAGCGCGTTTTGCTCCAGCGCGCGCAGCCATTCTTCGTCGGCCGAGACCTTTGCCGTCAGCGCTTCCCAATACGCGACCTGTTCGGCGCTCATGCCGCGCGGCCCGATCAGCGCGCGCCAACTGCTGAAGACCACATCCACGCCCTGTTCGCGCCAGGTCGGCGTCTGCGCCAGCGCCCCGGGCAGGCGCGCGGCGGAGGCGACTGCCAGCGCGCGCACGCGGCCCGCCTGCACATGCGGCCCGATGAGACCGGTCGTCGTGATCGCAAGTTCCACGTGTCCGCCCAGTACGGCCGTGATCGACTCGCCGCTCGAATTGAAAACAGCGATCCTGAATCGCCTGGGATCGGCGCCGACCGCCCTGCCGACGAGACTGACCGCAATGTGATTGGCGTTACCGAGCGCCGCCGCCAGCGCCATGCTGACTGACGCCGGATCGCTCTTCAGTCGCTCGAGCAGGTCGCGTCCGCTTTTCAGCGGTGAATTGGCGGCGACCACGAAAGTGACGTGCTCGTCCGCGAGCATCGCGATCGGCGTAATGTCCTGGAAATTTATCGGGTTCGCGCCGGTGATACGGTTGGTGATAATGGTGAACGGCGTGACGAGTACCGAGTGCCCGTCGGCGGGACGCGAATTCAGATAGTTGAAGCCGACCGCATTGCCGCCACCCGCCTTGTCGACCACCGTGATGCTCGGATTCACGAGCCGCTTGTCCTGCAGCACACGTTGCATCAGGCGCGCCACCGCATCCAGCGCGCTGCCCGCCGCGGCCGGCGCGATGATTTCGATATTTTTCGCCGGCTGCCACTGGGCGTGTGCGTTGACGGGCAGGCCGGCAATCGCGGCGCACGCCATGACGGCCCTCACGCAACGCTGGACAGAGTCGCGCGCCGCCGGGGTGAGACGTCCTGAAAACCGGATTTTGATTTGATGCTCCTCACCGGTCCGGCAGTGCATCTGCGCTTCGCATGGCCACGGCGCCGGACGGCAGCGCAAAGTGTAGCACAGCAGGATTGCCGGAACCGCGCACCGGAATGAGTTGAGCAGGCAACGCAGCGCAAGGTAGAATCCAATAAAATAAATTCCGCAGCACTCCGGTGCCCGCTCACTGAAGGAAAATTAATGCCGTTTCTCGACCTGCCGCCGGACCTGCGGCTCTTCTATCAGATAGACGACCACACTGATGCGTGGACAGCGCCCGAGACCGTCGTGTTCGTGCACGGCTTCACCGAAAGCACCGAGGCGTGGCGCGCGTGGGTGCCGCATTTCTCGCGCCGCTATCGCGTCATCCGTTACGACCAGCGCGGCTTCGGCCAGACCGGGCCGGTGGCGAAGGATTTCGCGCTGACGACCGAACTCTTCGTCGATGATCTGGCACGGCTGATCGGCGCGCTGTCGCCGCACGCGCCGGTGCACGTCGTCGGCGGCAAGAGCGGCGGCATGCCGGTACTGAAACTCGCCATGCTGCGGCCCGATCTCGTCAAGACCATCACGCTCGTCTGCTCGCCGGTCAAGGGCCCGACCGTTCCCGGCTGGCTCGATCACATGGACACCTTCGGCATGCGCAGCTGGGCGCGCTGGACGATGGGCGGCCGGCTCGGCAGCCGCATGCCGCCGCGCGGCGTCGACTGGTGGGTCGATCTGATGGGACAGACCGCGGTATCGACGGGACACGCCTACGTGCGCTGGGTGTCGGGGGTGGACCTGAATCCGGAACTGAAGAACGTGCGTTGTCCCACGCTCGTGATTGCCAATGACACCAAGCGCCGCAGCATCGCGGAATTCAAAGCCTACCAGAAAAAAATTGCCGCTTCCGAACTGGTCGCCATCAAGGCGGACGGCTACCACACCGCGGCCGTCGCGCCCGATGAGTGCGCGCGCGCAACGCTCGAATTTATCGCGCGGCGCGGCGCGAAAAAGAAATAGCCGGGCACGCCCTGCCTGTAACCGCGCGACGATCAAGCGATGAGCACATACAAGGTTCATGACGCCGATTACCTCATCGCCGAAGTCGATGGGAGAAAAAGACGGCTGTTGACGAGGGAGGCGTTCGAGCGCTTCAAGCCGCCGATTCTGGGGCTCGGTAAGTTGACCACCGACGCGGTGGCGACCGACGCGATAGCCGCCGTGTTCGATCTCGGCGGGTTTACCAATTTCTGCAAGCAGATCGAACCGCACCTTTCGGTGCCGGTGTTCCTGAACCTGTTTCTCGACTGGCTGATGAACCAGATCAGGGCCGAGATGGTATACAAGGAATACGAAGAAGGCGTGCTGCTGCTCGGTCCGTTGCCGTTCTTCGTCAAGTTCATGGGAGACGGGCTGCTGGTGCTGTGGAACGTCTCGCGGCCGGACGAGAATGCACGGCGCAATATCATCATTACCGGCCGTGAAATCTGCCTGCGGTATACGCGGGATTTCTGCCCGTTGATTGTCACGAAAGTAACCGACCCGCCCGCGGTATTGCGCTGCGGTCTGGCCCGCGGAACGATCTATTCAGTGGGCAACGGCAATGATTTTGTCGGTTCGTGCATCAATATGGCGTCGCGGATTCAGAAGCTCCCCGGCACCTCGTTTGCTTTCAACCGGCGCGGCATCAACATCGACGATCCGGGCGCCGACGATTTTTTCAAAACGCACATTACGGTCAAGAAAGTCGCGGTCCGCGGCATCGGCGAAAATGAACTCATATGCATACTGAAGTCCGAGTTCGACGCGATGAGCGCCGAAGAGAAGAAGTACTACCGTGATGTATGACGGCAATCGGATTTCGCGGCGGCGCCGATCCGGCAATCCAGCGGCGCACCCGAATATCGTGAAAACATAGCCCGGGATCCGCGCGCGTTTGCCGCTGCAATTCGAGCATGTCTCAAACCGGCCAGCCGATTACCCTGCGCAACGCGGTGCGTGCCGACCTCGACGCGATCCTTGCCGTCGAACAAAGCTGGCACGCGGGCGGGCGCGCCGGCGCGGACAAGTTCCTCGCGCGCCTCGAGCGCTTTGCGCAGGGCTTTTTCGTCGTCGGCGTGACCGTGGCGGAGCGCGAGAAGCTCGTCGCCACCATCACCTCGATGCCTCTGCATTACGATCCGGCGGATCCGGGCGGTTTCAGCAGTTGGGACGCCGTGACCAACAACGGTTACCTGTTCGCCGGCATGGACGTGGCGCGTTGCAACGCGATTTACATCGTTTCCGGCGTGATCGACAGCGCCTATCGCGGACTGAACCTGTTCGCGCCGGCCATCCTGCAGGAGGTGGATCTGGCAAAACGACTCGGGCTGCGCTATGTGATCGGGGGCGCCGTGCTTCCCGGCTACAGGGACTATTGCGCGGCCCGCGGCGACGTCGATGCCTACACTTACTGCACCCGGCGCCGGGGCAGAACGCTGGTGGATCCCCTGCTGGCGATGTACCAAAAAATCGGTTTTGCCGTCCCCGACGCCGGCCACGTCATCGCGGAATATTACCCGGACGATGCAAGCAGGAATTACGCTGCGCTGGTGGTGCGCGATCTGCAAAAGACCCCGTCATAGCCCGACCAGGCTGACGAACTCCTCGAACTTTCCCCTGGCGCTCACGGGGATCGCGTCGCAATGGGTGATGCGAATGCGAAAAGGGTGCCCGAGGTTGTTCTGCACCATGCGCACCACCTGGTCGGCTTCCCCGGCCGTGAAGCGGCGCGCGGTGACGAGTTTCACTTCGACCTCTTCCACGCTGTGCTGCACGAACTGGAATGCGTGCACCTTGACTCCCGTCAGGCGTTCGGTCTGGCCGTGTTCGCCCAGATACGGAAATTCGCTGCGCCCGCCGGGCAGGATCAGGCGGTTACGCCTGCGTCCGTGGATCGTCTTGATCACCGGCAGGCTGCGGCCGCAGACACAAGCCTCGCCGAACGCCGCGTAGTCGCCCACCTCGTAGCGCAGCAGCGGCGTGGCGAAGTTGTGCAGCGAACTGACCAGCACGCGTCCGCTCTCGCCCGCACCGCACGCCGCGCCGTCCTCGTTCACGATCTCCACCAGCACGCTCTCCGCTTGCACGTGATAGTGCTCGCGCCCCGGACATTGCAGCGCGAGATAACCGGTCTCTTCGCAGGAATAGATGTCGACCGTGTCCACGCCCCAGGCCTGCCGGTAGAGGGCGCGCTGCGCTGTCGTGAGCGTCTCGCCTATCGTGCGCACTTCCGCGAGGCCGGGAAAAGCGATATCGCGTTCCAGGCAATGCCTGGCCAGCGCCGCAAGATTGGAAGGAAAGGAGACCAGATAGCCGGGCTGCTCGCGCATGAGCCACGCGGCCTGTTCCGCAATCGGGGTGATTACGTTGAGCACGGCCGAGGGTGCGCTGTCGTATAGCGGCGACACCGCGTCGCCCCAACTGGCGAAACGTTCGCCATCGGGCAGCCGGCAAAATTCCCGCGCCGCCCATTTGATCGCGCACAGCCGGCGCGAAAAATCGCGTTCGTGCCACGCGTGCTCGCGCAGCGTGAGCGCGTGCCAGATGAAATTCGTCACCGCCGTGCCTAGCAGCGTTACCGGTTGTCCGGTCGAGCCCGAGGTCGATACCGGGTATGCCTTGCCGTGTGCCTGCGGCAGGGCATGCGAGCGCAACTGGTCGCCCGCCTGCTGCACCATGGCGCGCGTCGAGATGGGCAACGTGCGCAGGAATTCGCGGCTGAATTCAGCGCCATCGCCCAGGCCATGCCCGGCGAACAGACGCGCGTAATACGGCACGGTCCTGCGCGCGTGCGCGTAGACTTTTTGCAGTTGTTCCAGTTGGCGGCTCAGCAGCGTTTCCGCCGGCATCCATTGCGAGGCCTCGAACTGGTATTGCAGCGCGAGCATCCAGCTCGCCTGCGGATCGGTCAAAGCCGGAAAGACGATCTCCGGCACCGCTGATCTGGGTTGCTGATTGAGCATGTGCGGTTCAGAGTGACAATTCGGGATTATCTCCGCAATACGCGTGCGCCGGTGAATATGGTGCTTCCCGATTTATGAGACATTCCCTCCCCTTTAAGGAGGGCCACGTTATCGCACACAGCGCATTTCTCTTCCTCCCCTTCAAGGGGAGGACCGAGGTGGGGATGGGTTCAAATTCGCGCGCCATAATTCTAAACCCATCCCCATCCCATCCTTCCCCTTGAAGGGGAAGGTGAGATTTGCGCTACGCGACCAATCATACCCATCCCCATCCTGGTTGCCACCTCGCCGCTGTTCTGGCTCTCTCCCTTGAAGGGTGACGAGTTTCACTATTCTCGTGCCGCTGTATGGGTGCGGCGTAAAGTGAAGCACTACGCTAGCGCATGCGCAACGACAGCGAGGTGAGGCTGCGCATGGCGGCATTGCGCGACCAGCGGTGTTCGATCAACTCGATCTGCCCGAACGTGCGCAGGAGTTCGTCGTACGCAATGCCGATCTCCCTCAGCGCCAGCGTGCGGCCTATGCAGGCGTGGCGGCCGCGGCCAAACGCGAGGTGCGGGTTCGGGCTGCGGCGAATGTCGAGCCGGTCCGCATCGCGAAAGCAGGCCGGGTCGCGATTCGCCGCGCCGATCAGGCCGGTGACCAGGGTCGCGCGCGGCACGTCGTAGCCGCCGATGGTCACATTTTCCCGCGTCCAGCGGCTGATTTTCTGCACCGGCCCGGTGTAACGCAGCAATTCGTCGACGGCCGCCTCGCGCAGCGCCGGCGCGTCGCGCAGCAGGGCCAACTGGTCGCGGTTTTGCGCCAACGCCAGCATGCCGCTCGCGATCAGGTTGCGCGTCGTCTCATGGCCGGCGACGAGCAGGAACGCGCAGCCGTCGATTATTTCAGCGTCCGTAAGCCCGGGACTCGCGCCGGCTTCCAGCAGGCTGCGCAGGAAACCCCCGCGCGCACCTGACGCGACGAAGCTGCCAAAATAGTCGTGCATGGCGAGCGCCGCCGGTGCCGCCGCGCGCATCGCGTCTTCGGCGCCGGAGTCGAGCGCGGTGCTCAACTCGATCGCCCAGGCGTTGAGCCGTGCATGATCCGCCGCGGGCAACCCCATGAGGTGGCAGATCACCAGCGTCGGCAGGGGCGTCGCGAAGCCGCATACGAAATCAACCACCGCTGCGCCGCCGGCCATCGCGTCTATCAGTTGGCGCGCAATGGCGCGTATCGCGGCGTCGGGCAGTTCCGTCTCGCGCGCGGACAGGGCAAGGCCGAATGCGCGGCGCACAATATCGTGACGCGGCGGATCCATGAACATCACCCAGTTGGCGATCATCGCGTGCAGCGCGCCAGCCGCCTGCGGCTTGTTATCCAGCGGATTGGCGCGCCCATCGTCCGCCTGTCGGGCGAAGCGCCTGTCGCCGAACATCAGCGCACAATCCGCATGCCGCGTGAGGTAAACCACGCCGTCCTGGTTGCGGAATACGGGCGTGTCGCGCTGCCATGCGGCGTAATGCTCGTACAGGCGCGCGTGGTAATCCCCGGCGGTGAAGTCGGTGAGGACGGCCGGAATGTTATCGGTAATTGCCTGACTCATGCGACGTGGTGGGCGAAGTTTCCGTGCCGTTCGGTGCGGCGCACATGATACGCCGTCGCGCAGGTGTCGGTGAAGCGCGCAGCCAGACATCCGCTGCCACGTCGTCAGGCGCCCCGGAGCGCGCGTCGATTGCCCGGCGTTACTCAGCGCGGATGCCGGCCTCGCGCACGATTTTCGTCCATTTCGGAATCTCTTCGCGGATGAGCTTCGCGAATTCCGCGGGCGTGCTGCCGACGATTTCGAAGCCCACGTTCGCCATGCGTTCCTTCGCCTCGGGCAGCTTCATGATGCGGATGACTTCGCGGTAGAGCTTGTCGACGATGGACGGCGGCGTTTTGGCCGTCGTGAGCAGGCCGTACCAGGCGTCCGCCGCAAAACCGGGAAAGCCCTGCTCCGCCACCGTCGGCACGTCGGGAAAAGCGAACGAGCGCTTGGCGCCAGTGGTCGCGATCGCGCGCAGCCGCCCGGAACGCACGTGCGGCGTCGCCGCCGTCATGCCGATGATCACCATCGGGATCTGGCCGGCGACCACATCAATCACGGCCTGCCCGCCGCCCTTGTATGGCACATGCGTCATGGAGACGCCGGCAAGGCGATTAAGCATTTCTCCCGACAGGTGGCCGATGCTGCCGACCGCCGCGGTACCGAATGCGATCGCGCCCGGCTTCACGCGCGCGAGCGCGATCACGTCCTGCAGATTCTTTGCCGGCACGCCGGGATGAATGACGGCGATACTGGGCGCGCTGACGATATGCGAGATCGGCGCGAAATCCCTGATCGCGTCGTACGGCAGCTTCGGATAGAGCGCGGGCGCGGTGCCCAGATTGGCGATATAGCCCAACACGAGCGTGTGGCCGTCAGGCGACGCGCGCGCGACGATCTCCATGCCGATCGCGCCGTTGGCGCCGGAGCGATTGTCGACGACGACCTGCTTGTCCCACTGCTCGGTCAGTTTCTGCGCGACCAGGCGCGCAACGATGTCGGTGCTGCCGCCTGCGGCAAATGGCACGATAAGGCGTATCGGCCGGTTCGGATAGTCGCCCGCCGTTTGCGCTGCCCGCGCGGGCGCGGCCAGCGCGAGCATCGTTAGCGCACACGCCACCAAGCGAAAATATTCAGCCATTATTCCTCCGTTGCCGCATGGTTTGCCGCCGGCACCCCGCTCGTTCGTCCATATCCCGCCGCAATCCTGCGCATATTAGCCCACCGATCAGGCTCTGTCCCGAATGGCACTTACTTAAGGGATGCTCGCGAACTCTCCCCGCGCATTCTTGCCCCCATCCTGACCTTCCCCCGCAGTCGCAGGGGAAGGGACCGTGGAA
>JAYWDM010000037.1:0-2747 GCA_043779885.1 Betaproteobacteria bacterium
GATTCGCCGTCTGAGAAAAAATCAAAGGCAGGGTCGTTTTCCATCCCGCTACGACAGCGTGGTGGTGTATTTGAAGTGATGGCAACGCTTAACGCGGAGCTTAAAGTTTATTTCGTTGTTGATTCAGGCGCGTCTGAAGTTGCAATCTCTGAGAATATTGCACGATTACTAGCTGATAATGAATCTCTCACCAAAGGAGATTTTTTAGAACGTCGTAATTATCAATTTGCTAACGGAGCGACAAGTTCTGGCTCCGTTGTTCGAATACGCACTTTAGATTTAAACGGACACGTCCTAAAGAATGTTCGCGCAGTCGTTTTAAAAGGCGAAAACGTGCCATTGCTTCTTGGTCAGAGTGCGCTTAGGCAACTTGGAAGTTGGTCCATCAACTCCAAGAACAGCGCATTGGAAATCACGCCCTGATCGATAGTAGGCTCCGATTCGAACGGCGGCCGGACGACCAAGTCGCTTGCCCTTCACTGAATTTTGTTATTGTGACTGCGCTTACCAATCGACACGCGGCGCGCGGTCGCCGTGATAGTATCGCGTTCCCCTTCCGAAATCTCGCGGCAGTCCAGGCGCCCACGTGACACAACCGGCCTCATCCCCGCCCCGCTGGCAATTCTGGATCGACCGCGGCGGCACGTTTACCGACGTCGTCGCGCGCAAGCCCGACGGTTCGCTCGTCACGCACAAGCTCCTGTCCGAGAATCCTGAGCGCTACCGCGATGCCGCGGTTGCCGGAATTCGTCATTTGCTGGGCGTCGCAGCCGACGCCGCCATCCCCGGCGACAAAATCGACGCCGTCAAGATGGGCACGACGGTCGCGACCAACGCGCTGCTCGAACGCAAGGGCGAGCGCACGGCGCTTTTCATCACGCGCGGTTTTCGCGACGCGTTGCGCATCGCCTACCAGAACCGGCCGCGCATATTCGACCGCCATATCGTGCTGCCGGAACTGCTCTACTCGGATGTAACCGAGGTGACTGAACGCATCGGCGCCCACGGCGATGTGCTGATCCCGCTCGACGTCGAACATACCCGCCGAAATCTCATGAAGGTGTACGACGCGGGGTTCCGCTCGATCGCGATCGTATTGATGCACGGCTATCGCTACCAGCAGCACGAACAGCTCGTTGCCGGCATGGCGCGTGCAATCGGTTATACCCACGTCTCGGTGTCGCACGAAGTCAGCCCGCTCATGAAACTCGTGAGCCGCGGCGACACCACGGTGGTCGACGCTTATCTGTCGCCGATCCTGCGCCGCTACGTCGATACGGTCGCCGCCGAACTCCCGGACGTGCGCCTGATGTTCATGCAATCGAATGGCGGCCTGACCGACGCGCGGCGCTTTCAGGGCAAGGATTCGATACTGTCGGGGCCGGCGGGCGGCATCGTCGGTGCGATACGCACGTCGCTGCTCGCAGGGTTCGACAAAATCATCGGCTTCGACATGGGCGGCACGTCGACCGATGTGTCGCACTTCGCGGGTTCGCACTTGAGCGACATGGAGCGCGCGTTCGACACGCAGGTCGCCGGCGTGCGCATGCGCGCGCCGATGATGAGCATACATACCGTGGCGGCCGGCGGCGGCTCTATCCTGCACTTCGACGGCGCGCGCTACCGGGTCGGACCCGATTCAGCGGGCGCAAAACCCGGCCCCGCCAGCTACCGCGGGAACGGCCCGCTCACCGTCACCGACTGCAACGTGATGCTGGGGAAAATACAGCCGCGGTTTTTCCCGCCGGTATTCGGCGCCAACGGCGACCGTCCGCTCGACGCCGAAGTTGTCACGCGGCGTTTTGGCGCGCTCGCGCTTGAAATCAAAACCAGCACCGGCGACAGCCGCACGCCCGAGCAGGTCGCCGAAGGCTATATCGACATCGCCGTCGGCAATATGGCCAACGCGATCAAGCAGATCTCGGTCCAGCGCGGCCACGACGTCACCGAGTACACGCTGTGCTGCTTCGGCGGCGCCGCCGGCCAGCACGCCTGCCTCGTTGCCGATGCGCTGGGCATGACGCGCGTATTCATCCACCCGCTGGCCGGCGTGCTGTCGGCCTACGGCATGGGGCTCGCCGATATCACCGCCATGCGCGAGACCGCGGTCGAAGTAACGCTCGATGACGCCAGCCACGGCTTGCTCAACGGCACGCTGGAAAAAGTCGCGGCGGCGGCGCGCGACGAATTATTGCGCCAGGGCGTGGCGCCGGAACGCATCCGCGTCGTCGAGCGCGTCCATTTGCGCTACGAGGGCACCGACTCGCCGTTGGTCGTCGGCTTCGGCACCATTGCCGACATGCTGAAACAATTCGAAGCCGCTTACCGCATGCGCTACAGTTTCCTGATGCCGGGCCGCGCATTGATAGCCGAAGCCGTATCGGTCGAAGCAATTGGCCCATCGGATGCGCCGGCTGAAACGGCGGCGCCCGCTGCCCGCAAGCACGGCAGCCCGCCTGTGGCGGAAACGGTCAGCATGCACACCGGCGGCAAGTCGCACCCGACACCGGTCTACCGCCGCGCTGCGCTCGCCCCCGGCGACAAGGTGCGCGGCCCCGCGATCATCGCCGAGAACAATGCAACGACCGTCGTCGAACCCGGCTGGCAGGCCGCGGCTACAGGACTTGGTCACCTCGTGCTCGAACGCATCACCGCCCGGCCGTCGCGCAGCGCCATCGGCACCCGCGTGGACCCCGTGATGCTGGAGATATTCAATAACCTGTACATGTCGATCGCCGAGCAGATGG
>JAYWDM010000038.1:0-2741 GCA_043779885.1 Betaproteobacteria bacterium
GGCTGTGACGGTTTTTTCGCGGCGGTGATGGAGCGAAGCGCGGCTTGACCGGCAGCGTCAACGCAAGTCCATCCTGACCGTTCTTGTCAGCATGCTTATCCGGTTGCCAGGTGTCGTGTTGTTATGGTTCGCCGCCGGCACCGCCGCCGCGCTGCAGTCCGCGCCGCCAGTCACCCCGTTTGCCGCAACGGGCACCATACAATATGCATTTACGCCGGAAGATCACGCGGACGAAATGATCATCGCCGCCATCAACGCGGCGCACCGGCAGATACTGGTGCAAGCCTACAGCTTCAGTCATCGCCGTATCGCGGAAGCGCTCGTGCGGGCGAAGAGCCGCGGCGTCGAGGTCGCGGTGCTCCTCGACCAGGAACAATCGCATTCCGCGCCGGCCATTATCCGCAACATCGTGCGCTCGGGCGCGCTGGTGATGATAGACCCGCGCCACGCCGCCGCGCACAACAAGACTATAGTTATCGACAACGGATCCGCCGATTGCGCGGTCGTCACCGGCAGCTTCAATTTCACCTATGCCGCGCAACACCGCAATGCCGAGAATGCGCTGATTCTGCGCGGCAACCCGCCGCTGTGCGAGGCCTACTTTAACAACTGGCGGCGGCATCAATTGCACGCCAGTACACCGTTGCGGTGAACTATCCGCGGCACCCTGGAATGATTCTCCGGATCTCCACAGAACCTCCTGACCGTGACCGACGCCATCGAACCGGTGCTGCTCGCGCCGCGAACGACGCGTGGGGGGAATTTCGCTACGCTCCGCGCGGGGTCCGCATGCACCCAAATCCAAGCCTCCCGGAGTCCCCGCGAGACGCGCCGGACAAAGAAAAATAACTGTTAGGAAACAGCAGGTTAATGACTATTCCGCAAATCCCGGAATAGTTCCCCTTTTATACCTTAAATAGTCCTATGCGACGCGGGGTTATTTCAGTACACTTCGCCCCAGTCCCTTAATAACCATAGCGAAATAAAACTCTATGTTTTCAGGTATCTTCAATCTCCCCTGGTGGGGTTACGTCGTTGTCACGCTCGTTTTCACGCACATCACGATTGCGGCGGTTACGATCTACCTGCACCGGCATTCGGCGCACCGGGCGCTTGACCTGCACCCGATCATCAGCCATTTCTTCCGCTGCTGGCTGTGGCTGACCACCGGTATGGAAACCAAGCAGTGGACCGCGGTTCACCGCAAGCACCACGCGCGTTGCGAAACGCCTGACGATCCGCACAGCCCGGTAGTGCTCGGCATCGAGAAAGTCATGTGGCAGGGCGCCGACCTCTACAAGCTGGAATCCAAGAACCCCGAAACGCTGGAAAAGTTCGGCCAGGGCACGCCGGATGACTGGATGGAGCGCAACGTTTACACGCCGCATTCGGTGGTCGGTATCGCCACCATGATGGTCATCAATATCGCCCTTTTCGGCTTCATCGGCATCACGATCTGGGCGGTGCAGATGATGTGGATCCCGTTCTTTGCGGCGGGCATCATCAACGGCGTCGGCCACTACTGGGGCTATCGCAATTTTCAGGCCGAAGACGCGAGCCGCAACATCGTGCCCTGGGGCATCATTATCGGCGGTGAAGAACTGCACAATAATCACCACGCGTACCCGTCGTCGGCGCAACTATCGAACAAATGGTGGGAATTCGATATCGGCTGGATGTACATCCGCATCATGGCGATACTGGGGCTTGCCCACGTAAAAAAGATCGCCCCCAAGGTCATGCTCGCCGCCAACAAGAGTCGATGCGACCAGGAGACGCTGCATGCGGTAATCATGAGCCGTTACGACGTGCTGACCAAGTATGCGCGCTCCCTCAGGCGAACCTGCGCCGATGAGATCGCCCATCTCAAGGCCCGCGCGGTGCGCGTTGACCGCGCCATGGTCAAACGCTGGCTGCAAAGCGATGAGCAAAAGCTGTCGGTGGTCGACCGCGAGCGCATGAAGGAAGTGCTGAGCAACAGCAAGACGCTGCATACCGTGTACTCGATGCGGCAGGAACTGACGGCGCTGTGGCAGCGCTCATCCGCCACCAAGGAACAACTGGTGCATCAGCTTGAAGACTGGTGCCACCGCGCGGAGGCAAGCGGTATCGTGGCGTTGCAGGAGTTCTCGCGGCACTTGCGCCGCTATCAACTCGCCCGCGCTTAAAGGGCGCTCCGGCAGGACGTAAAAAAAGCCCGCGCAAGCGGGCTTTTTTTATTCGGGCCCCGAAACGGCACTTCGCATCCGTTCCAACGACCGGCAGTAAACCGGCGGAAATGCCGTCCGGTTTTACTTGATCTTGGTTTCTTTGTAGATCACGTGCTTGCGCGCGACCGGATCGAATTTCCGGATCTCCAGCTTGTCCGGGGTCGTGCGCTTGTTCTTGTTCGTGGTATAGAAGTGCCCGGTGCCGGCGGTCGATTCGAGTTTGATTTTTTCTCTCACGATCGGTCTCCTTTAAATAGCTTCGCCGCGCGCGCGCATCTCGGCGATTACAACGTCGATGCCCCGCTTGTCTATGGTGCGCAGACCGTGCTGCGAAACGCGCATGCGTACCCAGCGGTTTTCGCTCTCGACCCAGAAGCGGCGGTTCTGCAGATTGGGAAGGAAACGGCGGTGCGTTTTGTTGTTCGCATGGGAAACGTGGTTCCCGTACTGCGGCTTCTTGCCGGTGACGTCACATACTCGCGCCATGGTGCAACTCCTGAAATGCGGAAAAGGCGCGATTCTACACTATTT
>JAYWDM010000039.1:0-2740 GCA_043779885.1 Betaproteobacteria bacterium
CGCAAAATGCTGTGGGACAACGCGGTGCGGTTGTACGCGCGCTGCGGCCTCGCGTGAGCCTGCGTGCCGGCGTGCGGACGCTGGCGGTCGCCGCGTCGCTGCTGACATGCAGTGCAAGTGCACAATCCCCGGCCGTCTATCCGGCTAAGCCCGTGCGCGTCATAGTCGGCCTCGCCCCTGGCGGCGCGACCGACATCCAGGCACGCATGTTCGCGCAGAAGCTCACCGAGCATCTCGGCCGTTCATTCATCGTCGAGAACCGCACCGGCGCCGGCGGCACCATTGCCTACGCGCAGGTCGCGAAAGCCGCGCCGGACGGCTATACGCTGCTTGCCGCCGCGGGCGGTTATTCGAGCACGCCGGCAATCTACGCGAAGCTCGCCTACGATCCCGTCAAGGACTTCGCGCCGATTTCCCTCGTCGCCCAGGCCCCGTTCCTGTTGCTCGTGCACCCGTCGGTGCCGGCTACATCGATCAAGGATCTTCTCGCGCTCGCCCGCGCGCGGCCGGGCACGCTGGATTTCGCATCGGCCGGCCACGGCACTTCCACCGGCCTCGCGCTGGAACTGTTCCGGAGCATGGCGAAAGTTAACGTTACGCACGTGCCGTACAAGGGAACCGGCCAGGCTCTGTTCGACACGGTGGCAGGCCAGGTGCAGGCTTTGTTCGCGAACATCCTGTCCGGCCTGCCGTATGTAAAATCGGGGCGCCTGCGCGCGCTGGGCGTTACCGGCGCCGCGCGTTCTTTCGTGTTGCCGGCGCTGCCGACCATCGCGGAAGCCGGGGTTCCGGGCTACGAAACCACGACGTGGCACGGCTGGCTAGCGCCGGCGGGCACGCCGGCACCGGTCATCGGCCGGCTCAATGCCGAACTCATCAGGGTCGCGCGGGCGCCCGACGTGAAGGAGCGGCTCGCGGCCGATGGCGCAGAACCTGTCGGCGGCACGCCGGAACAATTTGCGCAACAACTGATCGCCGAAATCACGCGCTGGCGCAACGTCGTCGGCGCGGCCGGCATAAAATTGAACGAGGAGAACCCATGACAACCACGATACATCCGCTGCCACGCCGCGTTTCGGCGCTGGCGACCATCCTGTTCGTGCACGTTGCTGCATTGATTGCAATGCCGGCCGCGGCGCAATCGTACCCTGCAAAGCCCATACGTCTTTTAGTACCCTTCGGACCAGGCGGCGTCGGCGACATCACCTCGCGCGCCGTCATGCAGAAAATGAGCGAAGCGATGAATCAGCAGATCATCATCGACAACCGGCCGAGCGCCGGCGGCATCGTCGCCACCGAACTCGTAGCGAAATCGGAACCCGACGGCTATACGCTCTACCTGATGAACAACACCAACGCAGTGAGCGCGGCGATGTTCAAGAAGCTGCCGTACGACACGGTAAAGGATTTCGCGATGGTGTCGACCATCGGCGCGTTCAGTCTCGGCGTCCTGGTGGGCCCCGAGTCGCCGGTCAGGAACGTGAAGGACCTGATCGCGCAGGCGAAGGCGAGCGCGGGCAAGCTCAATATCGGCACCATCAACATCGGCACCACGCAGTTTCTGTCGGCCGAGATGTTGAAATCGATGACCGGCATCGACACGACGACGGTGCCGTTCAACAACACCGCGGGCGTGCTGACCGCACTGCGCGGCGGCAACGTGCAGGCGGCGATCGAATTCCTGCCGCCGGTGATCGGCCAGATCAAGGCCGGGGCGCTGCGCGCAATCGCGGTCACCTCGAAATCGCGCTTTGCGCTGCTGCCCGACGTGCCCACGCTCGCCGAGAGCGGCGTACCCGGCTACGAAGTCAGCTCGTGGAACGGCATCGCGGTCACGGCCAAAACGCCGAAGGCGATCGTCGAGCGGCTGAACCGCGAAATCCGTGCCGCGGTGAATTCACCGCAGATCAAAACACGCTTCCAGGAACTCGGCGTCGAGCAGAACACGAGCACGCCAGACGGCATGAAGAAATTCCTGCTCGACGAAATCGCCAAGTGGAACGCGCTCATCGACAAGGCGAAGATTCCCAGGATGTGACCAGAATAAAGCTTCCTTGCTATTACGACATTTGGCGTATATAATTACGCCAAAATACCGAATTGGCAAGGAGTTGGCAAATGAGCGGAGAGCTGCTTTTTAATTTACTCGGCGGCCAACGCGCCATCGGCACAAAAGTCGAGCGCGAACTGGATTTCGACGCAGTAATCAAACGGGGATTTCGTCCCCAGGTATTTGTCAGCTTCAAGACGAATACCAAACTTCCGAACGCGGTTCTCTCGCGGGTTCTCGGCGTCAGTGTGCGCACCATAGATCGATTTGCGATTTTGAAAGGCGCCACCCGGATCAAGCCGGCCGTCAGTGATCGGCTGTATCGAACGGCAAAAATCGTGGCTCTTGCGGAGGGCGTCATGGAAGATCGTGTCCAGGCCCTGGAGTGGTTGTCATCAAAACAGAGGGGGCTTGGCGATCGAATGCCGTTTGATCTGATTGAAACGGAAGCCGGGACCAGGGAAGTCGAGGAAGAACTTCAGCGCATCGAGCATGGCTTTGTTGCATGATCGTTTACAGGATCTGCAAAGCCCGATACGCGAAGACGGCGTTTTCCGGCGCAGGCGGCCTGGATAGCCCCGGTCGCTGGCACCACCGAGGGCAGCCCATCATTTACGCAGCCCCGACATTGTCCCTTGCCGCTCTTGAGTATTTTGTTCATCTGGGGCGAACAGATACCGGGATAGCTTT
>JAYWDM010000040.1:0-2740 GCA_043779885.1 Betaproteobacteria bacterium
CGAAGCGCTGAAGCAGCCCTTCATTGTCGAGAACAAACCCGGTGCCAGTGGCAACATCGGCGCCGACCTGGTTGCCAAGGCCGCGCCCGACGGCTACACCTTTCTTATTTCTGCCAACCCGTCGCTCAGCATCAACCCCAGCCTGTACAAGAATCTGCCCTATAACGCCGAGCGCGATTTCACCCCGGTCAGTCGCGGCGTGATGGCGGTCATGGTGATCATCGCGCATCCATCGGCCGGGGCGAAGACGCTGGCGGAACTCGTTGCACTGGGCAAGCGCGCGCCGGGCAAGCTCGCCTACGGTTCGGCCGGCTCGGGCAGTCCGCCCTACCTCGGCATTCGCCTGATCGAGGAGACCAGCGGCGCGCGCTTCACCCACATTCCCTACAAGGGTGTCGGCAATGCCTACCAGGACCTGCTCGGCGGACAGATCAAGTTCCTCTTTCCCGACCTCGCCTCGGCGCTGCCGCACATCCGTTCGGGCAAGGTGGTGGCACTGGCTGTCACGCCAAAGAGTTCTCAAGTGCCCGCCGTGCCCACACCCGCCGAAGCGGGCTTTCCCCTCGACGTGTTCACCTCGTTCAGCGTGGTCGCGCCGGCGGGCACGCCGCCGGCGATTGTGCAACGCCTTTCGGTCGAGATCGGCAAGGTGTCGCGCAGCGCCGGCACTGCCGAAAAACTCGAGGCGCAGGGACTCATCCCGATCATCGACACACCCGAACAATTCGCCGCCAGCCTGAAAAAAGAACGCGAAGGCTGGGCCGCATTCATCCGCCGCAACGACATCAAGCTCGAGGAATAGCGGCAAGCCTATTCTTGCCGGGAGAACCGATGCGAAACAGTCCTTCCCTGCGCCATGCGCTCTTGTCTGTCGCCGCCGTGCTGTTCGCCACGGCATGCCTGCCATTGTCGGCGGCTGATTTTGATCCGGTCCGCCCGCTACGCGCTACCTATCTCGCCTCCAACCCGGCGCAAGCGCGCCTTGATGCCGCGACGGGCGTTATTAGCGGACCCGCTGCGGATCTTGCGCGCGAGCTGGCGCGGCGCCTCGGCATCCCGCTATCGATCACACCGGTGGCCGGTCCGCAGGCCGTGATCGACAGCGTCAAAAGCGGCGCCGCGGACATCGGCTTTGTCGCCTACGACGCCGAGCGTGCGCGCGACGTCGCTTTCTCGCAGACTTACCTGATCGCCTGGAACACCTATCTCGTTCCGGTCAACTCACCGCTGCGCAATGTCGCCGAAGTCGACCTGCCCGGCGTGCGCATCGGCGTCGGCCAGGGCGATGCCGGACACCTTTATCTGCAACGCGCGCTGCGCCACGCCGAACTCTCCCCCAACCCGGCCGGCGCCATCGACATTGCGCTCAAACGCCTCACCGCCGGAGAAGTCGATGCCTACGCCGCCAACCGCACCCGCCTGCTCGAAGCCGCAGCGAAAAACCCCAGCGTGCGCGTGCTGCCGGACAATTTTTTCGGTGTGGAACAGGCCATCATTGTCGGCAAGGGCGAGGCGGTCAGACTTGCGGCGGTCAACCGCCTCATAGCCGAGGCACGCGCATCAGGCATGATTCAAGCGGCCATCGAGCGCGTCGGCCTCAAAGGCGTGGATGTAGCACCGGCGGGCAGCCCCAAGCGCTGACAGCGCTGCGGGCACATACGCTGGAAACGCGCGCCAGGCGCGCCTTTCCAGCCATCAAGGGACAACGCACCGTCACAGCGAATACCGCGCTCAGGCTGGGCCGTTACTTTGGAACATCACCCGAGCTGTGGCTGAACCGGCAATTTTTTAGAAAAAATCCGGCAGAATCTTTCTGATGCGTTTTGCTGGCAGCAGATCGCCTTGGGCTGCGCCGAAAAGAAATTTGAATATTTCTCAGTCTCTGCGACCGCATCCCGGCCGATGCGGCATGCCCTTGATCACACCTTGTAATCGAATTTTGGTGCGCGCTTTTCCTTGAGCGAGGCGAGACCCTCGCGCAGCTCGGGACCGTTGAAGCTCAGTATCTCGAGAGCCGCTGAATTGTCGAACGCGGGTCCCGCCATGCGCAGCCAGTTGTTCAACGCATGCTTGGTCCAGCGGATGGGACGCTGTGCACCCGTCGCGAGACGCGCCGCGACTTTGAGGGACTTCGCTTCCAGCTCGTCGTCTTCAACGCACAGGGAAACGACGCCGATGCGTTCCGCCTCCTCTCCGGAGAGCGGCTCGCAGGTGAGCAGGTAGTACTTGGCCTTTGCCATGCCACACAACAGCGGCCAGATCATGGCCGCGTGGTCGCCCGCCGCCAGGCCGAGCCGCGTATGGCCGTCGATGATCCGCGCCGATTTCGCAGCGATAGAAACATCGGCAAGCAGTGCCGCCGCAAGGCCCGCGCCCACGGCGGGACCATGGATCGCCGAGACGATCGGCTTCGAGCAATTGATCATGTTGTAGCAAAGCTCGCGAAACTCCTTGAGCGCGGCGACCTGCATCGCGTAGTCGTTCATGATCCGCTCGACCATGCTGAAGTCCCCGCCCGCGGAAAACGCCTTGCCGGCCCCGCGAATGATCGCCACGTTGGTGTCCGGATCCTCGTCGACGATCGTCCACACACGGGTCAGCTCGCCGTGCGCTTCCCAGTTGAGCGAGTTCATGCTCTCCGCACGGTCGAGCGTGATGCGCAGCACGCGCTCGCTCGGACGATCAAACTTGAGGTACTGAAACGCAGCATAGCGATCCGACATGTTTTCTCCGTGGTCGT
>JAYWDM010000041.1:0-7968 GCA_043779885.1 Betaproteobacteria bacterium
GCAGTCGCAGGGGAAGGGACCGTGGAGCAAAGCGCCGCACTTGGACTCCCTCCCCTGCGCATGAAATGCGCAAGGGTCTGGGGTGGGGGCAAGCGCTTATGTAAGTGCCATTCATCCCCGGGTTTCATTTCATTCATCCGCGCTGCGCGAGCCGCGTCGTAACAAATCCGCCAGCTCGCTGACGCTGGCCCACTCCTCGCAGCAATCGACCGCCCGCTCGATTTCAGCCGCTCCCGCCGGCGTGAGCGCAGCCGCCGCGAGCGCATGGAATTTGGCGCGTATCTCGTCTTCCGTGTAGGGGTTCAGGCAGTCGCCGCGCGGACTGTCGCAGGTATGCGTGGCGTGCCGGCCATCTTTCAGCGTGAGCGTCACGTGCGCCGGCTTCAACTGCGGGGCCGCCGCGGTCATTGCCGGGTCTTCCGTTACGTGCACGCGCTGACGCAATGCCGCGATCGCGGGATCGTGCACCGCTGCATCATTGAGCGACTCGTATCCCGTACCGCCATTGATGATCAGCGCAGCCGCCGCATGCGGCAGCGAATACTTGGAGGCAAAAAAATTGGGCGGATCCGGGTTGCGCATGGCGGCGGCAAAGCGAAACGTCGCCACGTCGATACGCTCGATGTCGTCATGCCGCGGATGCAGCTCCGCCAGCGCTGCTTCAAGCGCGTCGAGCGCCGCATAGATCGGATTGCAGCACGCGCGCAGGCGAAACCAGTCGCGCGTGATCTCCCAGCGCGTGCCCAGATCGTCGAGCAAGTGATCAGGGTTGAATCCATCCCCGACCAGATTGCCCAGCGCTTCCTCGATCGCATCGTCCTGCGCGGTAAATCCCGCGAGCGCGAGATCGGGAACCAGCCCGGCGGCGAAGCCGCTCATCCCGCCCGCGACGTTAAGCGTTGTCGCGCCCGCGATCGCATTGTTATAACTCGGCGTCAGGACCAGCGTAGCGGCGATGCGCACCGCGCGGCTCGTGTCGGCTGCGTTCAGTCCGCGCATGCGCGCGCCCGCGGCGACCGCGCCCAGGAGTGCGGCCTGTCCGTTCTGATGCGCGAGCGGGCGCGCGGTCATCGCCGCCGCGATGCGCGCGCCGAAATCGTAGCCGAGGATCAAAGCGGCCAGCATTTCGCGCCCGCTGCATTTTGCCCACTCCCCCACCGCCAGCACGCCGGGCAGAATCTGCATCGCGCCCTGGTACGAGACGTAGCGATGGCCTTCGCCGAGTTCGATCGAGCGCCCCGCGATGGTGTTCAGCAGCGCCGCCGTGCGCGGATCGTGCGTGGGCCAGCCCGGTGCGAATACCGTGGCACCGGCGCCGGCAGTACTGCTCAATCGTTCGCGCAATTGGCAGACTTCGGGCCGCTGCGCCCCCGCGAGGATCACCCCGAGTGTATCGAGCACCACCAGCCGCGCATGCCGTTGCACCGCCGCGGGTATCTGCGCAAGCTGCGTGCCGGCGACGAACCGCGCCAGTTGTTCGATCTGCTGCCCCATTGCGTTCCTTTCGGCATTCTGGATTGCTGCCGATTCTAACGTGCCGGGTTGGCGTTGCAGCAGATCACGAACCTAGGTTGATCGATTCGCTTTGGCGTTTGACGCGGGAATAAGCTTGCTCCGGACCCTGCCGGGATTCGGCATCGACTGCAGAGGAGCGTAACAGGCTGTGCGGATGAATGAACAGCCTGCTGCGATTGCATCACTTGCCGGATTCGCGGCCCCGCTCCTCGCCTTTCTCGCGTCCCTTCTCCGGTCCTTTATCGTGGCCACGATTCGATTCGCCGCCACGTTCGCGCGCGGCGCCCTTGTCCTGGGATCCGCTCTCGCTGCCTTGTGACCTCGGCGATTGCTCACGCGGAGTTGTCGGTTGGGGTTGTGGCCGCTGTTGGCGGACCGCCGGTTCCGGCTGCTGCGCAGACGGGCGGGTTTGATCCGGCCTCTGTGTACGTTCCCGGGCGTCCGGCCCGGAATCTTTGCGCTGAGGCTCCGGTTGCCGTTCCCGGGCGGACGGTTGAACTGCGGGTTCAGGCTGACGGGCGGGCTGGCGGGCGGGTTCTGGCCGCTGATCGCGTTCGCGTGCATCCTTCCCGGAATCCCTGCGCCTGGAATCCTGGCTTTCCCGCTCAGCAGGCGCGGGGTTTCCGCGCGTCTGCTGAACGTGCTCGCGCACCAGCGCGTCCTTCGGCTGGTAACGGTACTTCTGGTCATGGAGCTTGTGCTGCTCCTCGACCTTGGGATACTTGTTCCCCGAATAATTGCGCTGATACGCGGGCAGGGGCGCGGGCTTCGGCGCGGCGCGGCGATCCCATTTGTCCCATCCGCTGCGACGCTGCTCCCAATCACGGCCCCAGTGTTCGCCCCAACGCGGCGGCGCATCCTGCCGCCACCCGCGAAAGTACGCCGGCGGCTGCCGGTAATAGCGCACCGGAACCCGCAACACGTATACCGGCACGTATTCGGGGGCCGTACGCCACCACGGCCCGTTGTACCAGTCACTCGAGTACCAGTCGTCGTTCTGATAGACCCAGTACATGCCGTCGTAAAAGAAATAGTTCACGTTTTGGCGGGGCGCGTAGTAGACGGGGTAGTCCGGCACCCGGACCAGTTCCGGAAACAACGAAATGTTGATGCCGATATTGATCTGCGCGGGCGCCGCTGTCGGGACACCCAGCAAGAGCAACAGCAGCAGGATTCGATAGCGCATATCATGGTCTCCGGTTCGTTACGCGGGGGCGGCACCGTTCGTCAGCGGCGGTGAGGCCAATCCCGATACTGCGGAAAATGTGTCTGCGGCCAGACTAACCGATGCCATCAAGGGCGCTCTGTGCGTTATCGTACAGAAGACGCCGTGCGCCGTAATGCATGATGGGCGCACTATCCAAAGCTATGGAGCCGTTATGCAAGAGCTGCATAGAGCGGGGTGCGGCGCGCTCGTCAGAGCCTCTTTGTTATTCGCTTCGTTCGCACCATGTGCCGGCTTTGCCGGGGATCTCGCCCCGCCGGTGACGCCTGCGATAACGGCGCAGGCGCAATCCGATGCGGTCCCGCGTGCGGGTGCCGCGCCCGGGCAGCCGGGCCTGAACTGGGATACCGCGGTGCGCAAGAACTACCTGATCCCCGCCTTCGAAATCATGGGGTTCGATTTCCTGTTGAACCAGGCCAACCGGCACCTTTGGAACGAGCCCGATTACCGCAGTAACTTCAAATCGATCAGGAATAATCTGACGGGCCGCTGGGTGGTCGACACGGATAACTTCAAAATCAACCAGTTCCTGCATCCGTACCAGGGATCGATGTATCACGGATTCGCGCGATCCGCCGGTCTTAGCTACTGGGAATCTTCCGCAGCCACGTTCGCCGGCAGCTTGTTCTGGGAGATTGCGGGCGAGACCACCAAGCCTTCCAAGAACGACCAGGTCGCGAGCGGCATAGGCGGGAGCTTCCTGGGCGAGCCGCTATTCCGCATGGCGAGCCTGGTGCTGGAGCGCGGCGGTGACACGCCCCGCTTCTGGCGCGAGGTCGGCGCGGCGACGATTTCCCCGTCCACGGGCTTTAACCGCCTCGCCTTCGGCGAGCGCTTCGACAGCGTGTTTTCGAGCCGCGATGCGGCGATTGCCTCGCGCGTCCAGTTCGGCGGCAGCCTGACCGCGCTCACGCACCAGGGCGTCTCGCAATCCTTCATACGCAACGAGGCGGTGCTGGATTTCTCCATGGACTACGGATTGCCCGGCAAGCCCGGCTATTCGTATACGCGTCCATTCGATTATTTCAGCTTCCAGGCCACCGCCTCCAGCGCGAATATTTTTGAAAACATAATTACCCGCGGCCTGCTCGTCGGCAAAGACTACGAGGCGGCAAACGGCACGTATAAAGGCGTGTGGGGAATCTACGGCAGCTACGACTACATTGCGCCGCAAATCTTCCGCGTATCGACCACGGCCCTGTCGCTCGGCACCACTGCCCAATGGAATTTGACCCATTCGGTCGCGCTGCAAGGCACCGGACTCCTCGGCGTGGGCTACGGCGCGGCAGGGACCATACACGGCGTCGGCGAACGCGACTACCATTACGGGGCGACTCCGCAGGCGCTGCTCGCGCTGCGCCTGATACTCGGCGAGCGCGCCGCGGTCGACGTGAGCGCGCGCGATTACTTCGTGAGCCGCGTGGCGTCGACCGAGGACCGCGGATCGGAGAACATCGCGCGCGGGGAAGCGGCCGTCACGCTGCGTGTCTATCGCAATCATGCGGTCGCGGTAAGATACAACTACTCGCGCCGCGAAGCGAACTATCCGGACTTGGGCGACCGTCTCCAGACACGCGCAACCTTCAGCATTTTCTACACCCTGCTTAACGACAGGAAGTTCGGCGTCGTGCAATGGTGAGCGGCGCGCGATAACTCACGACGCCTGTGGCGTGCGCGCCGGCCCGCAAAACGCTGTAATCGGGTTCGTGTCAGCGCTGCGCCTGTTTTGCCGCCTGCATCGCGTGCCACAGCTTCGAGGGTGTGAGCGGCATGTCGAGATGCTTGATACCGAGCGGCCGCAATGCATCGATGACCGCGTTGACGAGCACCGGCAGCGAAGCCGTGCAGCCCGATTCGCCGACGCCTTTTACGCCGAGCGGACTGATCTTGCTCGGCGTGGGATGCTCCTCGCCGCGCAGCTCGCGCAGTATGCCGGCGCGCGGCATGCAGTAATCCATGAAACTCGCGGAGAGCGGCTGGCCTGATTCGCGGTCATACACGATGTGCTCGCCGAACACCTGGCCCGCGCCCTGCACGACACCGCCGTGCAACTGGCCCTCGACGACCGCGTGGTTGATGACGACGCCGCAATCGTCGACCGCGCTGTACGCCACGATTTGCGCCACACCGGTATCGGCATCGACTTCGACCTCGGCGATGTGGCAGCCGTTGGGATAAGTGGAGCCGAACTTGCCTTCGGCGACGATTTTGAGCGTCTTCGACTTCGCGAGATCGGCCAGCGTGATGCTGCGCGGGGATTCGGCGGACCGGAACTCGCCGTGCGCATAGTTTATCTGCGACGGCTCGAGTTTCATTTCGAGCGCGGCGAGCGCCTTGCCCTCTTCGATCAGTTTCTGCGCCGCCAGATAGCACACGCTGCCGGCGCCCACCGCGCTGCGCGAGCCGCCGGTATGATTGCCCTGCAGCATATTGCCCGGCGCGCACTGCACGATGGTGACCCGCGCGTGCGGCACGCCGAGCGCGTCCGCCACGATCGCGGCAAACGTCGTCTCGTGACCATGTCCCTGGGCTTTCGACACCGTGTGCACTTCGATGCCGCCGCCGGCATCGAGCCGCAATTCGATTTCGTCTTTCTCCGCGTTGCCGGCGCCGGTGTTCTCGATTACGGTCGAGATGCCGATGCCGCGCAGTTTGCCGGCCGCCGCCGACTGCGCGCGGCGCTGCGCAAAACCGTTCCAGTCGCCGAGCTTCAGCGCCTTTGTGAGCATGCCCGGCAGATCCGCAATCTCGTAGGTCGAGCCGGTCGGCGTCTTGTACGGAAACGCTTCAGGCGGGATAAAGTTGATGCGGCGCAACTCGGCCGCGTCGAAATCGAGCTCTGCCGCCGCCTGATTGACGAGACGCTCGACGACATAGGCGATGTCCGGCCGCCCGGCGCCGCGGTACGAGCCGACCGGCGTGCAGTTGGTGAGCGGCGCGCGAAAAGTCGCATACAACGCCGGGATGCGATACACGCCGGTCATGCACGCGCTGGTGTTGCGAATGTGGCCGACCGAGCCCGGCGACAGGTAGGCGCCCATGTCGTTGATCCAGTCCAGGCGCATCGCGAGAAATTTGCCGGCGGCATCGAGTGCCAGTTCGCCGCTGATGATGTTGGCGCGCCCGTGCGTGTCGGTGAGGAAGGCTTCGACGCGCGACGAAACCCACTTGACTGGTTTGCCGCCCGCTTTGGCGGCGATCATCAGCGCGCAGTATTCGGGATAGGCGACCGTGCGCTGGCCGAAACCGCCGCCGACATCGCGCGTCTCGAAAATCAGTTTTTCTTCCGGCACCCGAGTGTACGACGAAATCTGCTTGCGCAATGTGGTGACGCCCTGCATGACCACGTTAAAACGGTAGGCGCCGCTCGCCGCGTCATAGGCGACCAGACACGCGCGCGGTTCCATCGGGCTCGGCGATACGCGTGTCGATTCGACCTTGAGCCGCGTCACGTGCGCGGCCTGCGCGAACGCCGCTTCAACTGCCTCGACGTTGCCGGCCTCGGCCTCGAACGACAGATTGCCCGGCACGTCGTGGTGCAGTTGCGGCGCGCCCGCTTCAAGCGCCGCCTCCGGCTGCACCACGCACGGCAGATCGCGGTATTCGACCTCGATGAGTTCGGCCGCGTCCTGCGCGGCGGCGGCACTTTCCGCCACCACCAGCGCGATTGCCTCGCCAACGAAACGCACGTTGCCGTGCGCGAGCACGGGACGCTCGGGCGCGCGCGCTTTCATGCCGTTGCGCCCGGGTATCGTCAGCGAATGCGGCGGCTTGGTGTAGCCCGCGCTGATCGCGTCCGCCCCGGTGTAGACGTGGTGCACGCCGGGATGCGCAAGCGCGGGGGCCGCATTGAGCGCGACGATCTCGGCGTGCGCGCGGTCCGAGCGCAGGAAATATCCGTAGAGCTGCCCCGGCGCATTCCAGTCGGACGCATACTTGCCCGCGCCGGTGATGAGCCGCAGGTCTTCGACGCGGTTGCCGTGATGATGATGCGTATCGTGAGTGTCCATTATGATTGCGCGCCCGTCTGTAAGTTGAATAATGCCGATCTTGGATGCGCGGGCAGACCCACCGCGTCGGGCGCCTCGCAAGGCTTGTGTCCCTCGACCTGCGCGGCGTAGAGCACGCGCCGCGCCGCCGACTCGAACGCATCGCGGCGGTGCAGCGTGCAGCGATTGTCCCAGATCACCACGTCGCCGACCGCCCAGCGGTGTTCGTAGCAAAAACGCTGCTGCGTGGCGTGCTCCCAGAGCTCGTTCAGCAACGCCTCGGACTCCTCCAGCGAGCACCCGTTGACGTAAGCGCTGTGCCGCCGGCCGAGGAACAACGAGTTGCGGCCGGTTTCAGGGTGCGTGGAAATAATTGGATGGCTGGGGCCCGGCGTATGCCGGATATCGTCGTCGAGCGATGCGCCGGGACGCAGCTTCATTGCGGTGTCGACCGTGTTGCCCTGCTTGATGGTTTTTCCGGCTATGCGCTTTTTCTGCGCGGCGGACAGTGCATCGTAACCCGCATAGCAATTCAGGAAAAAAGTATTGCCGCCCAGTTCATGCGCCGGGATCTCCATCGCGACCAGCATGCGCGCGGCGGTGGGCGCCGGCTTGAACGAAAAATCCGAGTGCCAGGCGATTTCGCCGTCGCCGAGTATGCCTATCGTCTTGCCGGCTTCCTTTACGTTTGATACCACGGTGACTTCGGCGGGAAGCTTGTACAGCTCGTTCGCAGTCCGCTCTTTGAGATCGCGCTGATGCAGGTTGGACGAAGACACCGGCGTGCCGAATCGCCGGACCAGATGCACGAGGTCCCCGGCGTCCAGTGATTGCCCGCGAAAAACGAGCAGAACATTTTCCAGCCACGCCGCGTGAACGATCCTGAATGTCGCATCATCGAGCTGCCGCAGGTCCACGCCGCGGATTTCCGCGCCGAGCGCGGCCGGCATCGGCACAACGTCGAGTTGCGCGGGCTGAGGTCCGCGTTCTGCCAGCTTGGTAACGGTCATCGTTTTCCCTCCCTGCATCAGGCGTACGTGTTCGGATGCCGATATTATAGGGCCTGTCCCGAATGGCACTAACTTAAGGGATGCTCGCGAACTCTCCCCGCGCATGCTTGCCCCCATCCTGTCCTTCCCCCGCAGTCGCAGGGGAAGGGACCGTGGAGCAAAGCGCCGCACTTGGACTCCCTCCCCTGCGCATGAAATGCGCAAGGGTCTGGGGTGGGGGCAAGCGCTT
>JAYWDM010000042.1:0-7966 GCA_043779885.1 Betaproteobacteria bacterium
CGGCCAAGGCCGCGCCGGACGGCTACACACTGGTGCTGGTGACGACGACCCACGCGGTGAACCCGAGCCTGATCCCAAAGCTGCCCTACGATACGGTGAAGGACTTCGCCGCGGTTTCGCTCGTGGTGTCGCAACCGAATATTCTGGTGGTGCATCCGTCGGTGGCGGCAAGATCGGTGCAGGAACTCGTCGCGCTGGCCAAGGCCAGACCGAATACCCTGAACTTCGCCTCAGGCGGCAACGGCAGTTCGCCGCACCTCTCGGGCGAACTGTTCAAAATTGTCGCCGGCGTGCAAATCACGCACGTTCCCTATAAGGGCTCCGGTCCCGGCGTCACCGATCTGCTTGGCGGGCATGTGCAATTGATGTTCGCCGGTCCGCTTGCGCTGGAGCAGCAGATCAGGAACGGCCGCCTGCGCGCACTGGCCGTCGCCGACAAGCGGCGATCACCGGCATTGCCGGAAGTGCCGACGATGACCGAAGCAGGCTTTCCCGGCGTCGAAACAGGCACATGGTACGGCGTGCTCGCCCCCGCGCGCACACCGCCTGCCCGCGTGGCGTATATACAACGGTCCATCGCCCGCATAATGCAGACGCCCGCCTTGAAGTCGCGCATTTTGAATCAGGGTGTGGACATAGTCGCGAGCGGTTCCGCCGAGTTCGAAAAGTTTATAATTGCCGAAGTTGCCAAGTGGTCGCGCGTCGTACACGAAGCCGGCGTACGCGCGGATTAACCACCACCCTGTTACCGGCTCAATCAGGCAAAGCTCTCCATGCACCCTACCGATTTCGATCTCGACGCATTCTGGATGCCGTTCACCGCCAACCGCCAGTTCAAGGCGGCGCCACGCATGTTCGTCTCCGCGAAGGACATGCATTTCACCACCGACGACGGACGCGAGGTGCTCGATGGCATCGCCGGGCTGTGGTGCGTCAATGCCGGACATGGGCGCGGGAAAATCGTCGAGGCCATACAAAAGCAGGCCGGCATGCTCGATTACGCCCCGCCGTTTCAAATGGGGCATCCGCTGCCGTTCAAACTCGCGGCGCGCCTTAAGACCCTGCTGCCCGGCGACCTCGACTACGCGTTTTTCACCAACTCGGGTTCGGAATCCGTCGACACCGCGCTTAAAATTGCGCTCGCTTACCACCGTGCGCGCGGCGAAGGCCAGCGCCGCTGGCTGATCGGGCGCGAGCGCGGTTATCACGGCGGCAATTTTGGCGGGGTTTCGGTCGGCGGCATGCCGGCCAACCGCAAAGCGTTCGGCAGTCTGCTGCCGACGGTTGACCATATGCAGCATACCCATGACATCGAGCACAATTCGTTCAGCCGCGGGCAGCCCGCATGGGGCGCGCACCTGGCGGACGAGCTCGAAAAACGCATCATCATGCTGCACGATGCGTCCAACATCGCGGCGGTGATCGTCGAGCCGCTCGCGGGTTCGGCCGGCGTGCTCGTGCCGCCGGTGGGTTATCTTGAGAAGCTGCGCCAGCTATGCGACAAGCACGGCATCCTGCTCATATTCGACGAGGTCATTACCGGCTTCGGCCGCCTCGGCGCCTCATTTGCGTGCGAGAAACTCGGCGTCATTCCCGATATCATCTGCCTCGCCAAGGGACTGACCAACGGCAGCGTGCCGATGGGCGCGGTCGTGGTGCGCAAGGCGATTTACCAGCAGATGATGGACGCCGCGCCCGCGAACACGATCGAGCTTTTCCATGGCTACACGTATTCCGGTCATCCGCTCGCGGCAGCGGCGGCGCTTGCCAGCCTGGACGTGTTTGAAGAAGAAGATATATTCAAACGTGCGGGCGAACTCGCCCCTTACTTCGAAGACGCGGTGCACAGCCTGCGTGAAATGCCGCACGTCATCGACGTGCGCAACCTGGGCCTGGTTGCCGGCATAGAACTGGAGCCCGTGCCGGGCAAGCCGACCGCGCGCGCGTTCGAGGTCTTTCAGCGCTGCTACCAGAAAGGCGTGCTGATACGCACCACCGGCGACATCATTGCCCTCTCACCACCGCTCATCATCAGCAAACCGCAGATCGATGAACTGGTCGGCACACTCGGCGGCGTGCTGCGCGAGATGGGGCGACAGTAGCGGTCGTAAGAAGCGGGCCGTCAGTAACGCGGCGGCGGCAGTACGCAGGAACGCAGCCCGGAAGGAGCGCAGCGCATTCCGGGTTCCTTCTCTCAGACGCGCTGCATCTCGCGTTTGCCCAGTTTGACGAGGCAATGATCGACCCACTCGGCGGTGAGTTTTTCCTGCACCGAGTTCTGCCGCAAACGCTGGCTGAGCGCGCTCCAGTCGACGTGATCGAGCGGCTGGTCCTGGTTGAAACACGAGAATACGTAGCTCGTCCTGCCGGTTTGCGGATCGACGTGCGGCTGCAGGCATTGCGCGCAGATTTCCTTCATCATGCACTGCATCGGTGAATTGATCGAACCGATCGCAAAGTGATGCGGCTTGAGAAATGGACTTAGCGCCGCATGCCGGGCCCGTGCCACGGCCGCCATCATACGGTCGGAACCGATGGCGATCAGACGATCGGCGGCCTTGAGAGAAATTTCCTGCACGCCCAGATTGCCCACCGCGTAAGCGTGCATTGCCTGCACGATATTGCCGACGATGCTGCGGTCCTGCGGCCGGCCGGGCGTAAACCCGGGTTCCTCGTCGCAACACCACACGATGATGTCCGCGGCAGCTTCGATTTCGGACACCTTGTAGCGGTCTATCAAATGCTTGTAGCCGGCAAAGTAGAGCACACGATTGCCCGCGCGGCGCATCGCCTGCCCGATCGAAAACAGCACGGCGTTGCCGAGTCCGCCACCCACCAGCACCACGGTCTCGTGCGCGGGAATCTCGGTCGGCGTACCGGTGGGCCCCATGAGCACCACGGGTTCCCCGGGCGCGAGCAACACGCACATATCGCTTGAGCCGCCCATTTCGAGCACGATGGTCGAAATCAGGCCTTGGTCCGCATCGACCCATGCACCGGTCATCGCCAGTCCCTCCATCGCGAGTCGCGATTGTTCCGCGGTCAGTGCGCTGGTTTCGAAATTCTGCAGCCGGTAGAACTGTCCCGGCCGGAAGCGGCGCGCGGCGAGGGGCGCCCGCACTACGACCTCGACTATCGTCGGCGTAAGCCGGATCACCGCGTGCACGCTTGCCCGCAGTTGGTCATTGAGCCGCGCGAGAAATACCTTGTCGTCATCATTTGAGGCGGCGCCGACTTTGGCCAGCACGCGACTGACGATCGGATAGCCCTGCTTCGCACTGCCGATCGCCTTCACGACGTTGCCGAAGAACGATGGGTGTACGTCGCCAAAGTAACTCACGAAACGGCCATCGTCGCGCCGCGACAACAGCACCCTGACCTGCTCGGGCTTGGAGATCGATCGCTCGGCAGCGAGCGGATTGCCGTCCTCGTCGCAGGCGCGGAAGTAGCGTCCGTCCAGCGCAAAGTGCGGCGCCTCCTCGCGTGCGAGCACGGTATTGGGTTGCGTGCCCGCCGCAATCAGTACGGTCCTCGCGGGCAGTTCGGTTTGGGCGCTCTCGGTCCATGTGCCGTCCGCACCGTAAGCCTGCACCGATACGCGCAATGCCCGGGCGTGACCGTCGGCATCGGTCTCGATCGCCAGCGGCGTAAGTCCCTCGGCGAACCGGATGCCTTCTTCGAGCGCTTTCTGCACTTCTTCGTGATTGAGCGTATAGGACGGGCTGTCGATGAGACGCCGGCGATAAGCGATCGTGACGCCGCCCCACCCCTGCAAGAGTTCGAGTATCCGTGGCTCGCGAGTTGCAAGCTGGGCGGCAACGCGCTCGGCGCGGATGGCGCGCGCATGATCGAGAAATTCATCCGCTATCGCGCGCTCTTCATCGTTCCAGGCGATGCGCGCCGCGGTTTCGCCATGCTCGCGCGCCAGCGCCTCGTAGCGGCGCAGGAATTTCTCCACCTGCAACGGGTAATACGCAAGCGATTCGGTCGCGGTATCTATCGCGGTCAGGCCGCCCCCGATGACCACGACGGGCAGGCGAACCTGCATGTTCGCGATCGAATCCGTTTTTGCCGCACCGGTCAATTGCAGCGCCATCAGGAAATCCGATGCAGTGCGAACGCCGCGCGCAAGCCCGTTCGGCAGGTCCAGCACGGTCGGTCGGCCGGCGCCCAGCGCCAGCGCGACATGGTCAAAACCCATGTCGAATGCGTCGTTCGTCGTGAGCGTGCCGCCGAGGCGCACCCCGCCGAACAATGCGAACTCCCCGCGCCGCTCGATGAGCAGGCGCACCACCTTGAGAAAGTTCTTGTCCCAGCGAACGGTAATGCCGTATTCAGCAACCCCGCCGAAGCCGGCCATAACGCGTTCATCAAGCGCCTCGTACAGCTCGCGCACATCGCGTACCGGTTCAAACGCCACTCGCCCGCCGCGGGCGTCGACGCCGGAAACATGCGCAGGCAGCGGCTCGATCTTCAGACCATCGACGCCGACGACCGTATGGCCGTCATTCATCAGGAAGTGCGCGAGGGAAAACCCCGCCGGTCCCATACCCGCGACGAGGACGCGTTTGCCGGAGGTCGCCCGCGGATAAGGCGTGCGCAGATTGAGCGGGTTCCAGCGCGTGAGCAAACTGTAAATCTCGAAACCCCACGGCAATTCGAGCACGTCCTTCAGCGTGCGCGTCTCCGCCTGCGGAATATCAACCGGCTCCTGCTTCTGGTAGATGCAGGCTTTCATGCAATCGTTGCAGATGCGGTGCCCGGTCGCGGCGACCATGGGGTTGTCGACGATGATGATGGCGAGCGCGCCGAGCGCCAGCCCTTCGGTCTTCACCTTGTGGAACTCGGAAATTTTCTCCTCAAGCGGGCAGCCCGCCAGCGTGACGCCAAACGGGCTCTTCCTGAATGAAGCCGTCCCGCGGCCGCTCGCGCCCTTTTCCTTGAGTCCCTTCGAGCACGAGTCCTTGCCCTGCTCGTGGCACCAGATGCAGTAATGCGCCTGGTCGAGCGCGCCGGCGAGATCAGTACCCGCGTCCGTAAGCTTGAATCCGGCACGCCGGCGCACCTGCGCGGGACTGGCGGCGTATGCGGTGTATCCGCCGCTGCTGTCCGCGACGTACGGGACAAGGCGCTGGTAATCGAGTTTGTGCGGCGACTTGAACAGCACGCCCGCTTGATGCAGCTCTTTGCCCGCGGGCGTTTGCGCGGCCCATGCCGCATACCGCAGTGCAAGATCAAGTCCGGCGGCATGCGCGGTCTCGTCCGCCTGCCAGCGCGCCACGTGTTGTGCGAAAACCAGTTCGCTGAATTCGCCACCGAACATGGCGGTCAACCCGGCGCGCACCGCCATGCCGTCAATGCCGGCCGCGTCGTCCGGCTTGAATTTATGGAGCGCTTTGCGCTGCACGAAAAGGCGCTTGCAACTGAACAGCGGCGCGAGTTCGCTGTGTCGCGCAGAAAGTGCCCGCACTTCGGCCTGAATGCCGAACAGCTCCGCAATGAAATCGTCGAGATGCGGTGCAAGCGCGATCAGCAGTTCGGACTCCTGTTTTACGGTGAGCGCCGCGCAGTGCTCCCGCGCATCAACGAGGCGCCGGCATAACGCAGGATCGATTTGTTCGAGCGCGTGTACGAATGCCGCATCGAGGCGCAGCAGGCCGTCACGCTGGTATAGATCGGGGAATAAGAGGCCGTGTAGCAAATTCAGCATGGGAAACTACTGCCAATATGGTGCGCTGCGCAAGGCGCACGAACATAGCACAAACGGTTTGAACTGTCAGAACGGGCGCGGTGACCGGAAACGCGCCTAGCCCTTTGTGCGATAATAATTTTATCCCAACCGGCACTATCTGCTGGCAACCTGTGGAGAATACGCCATCATCCCATCGGCACATACGCACGTAGCGGGCTGGCGCACGCCGGCCGTTGTGCTTGCGTGCGGCGCCATGGTGCTCATGCTATCCATCGGCACGCGCCAGAGTTTTGGCTTGTTCCTGCAACCGATGACTTTTGATCTGGGCTGGACGCGCGAAACGTTCGGCTTCGCGATCGCCTTGCAGAACCTTGTATGGGGTCTTGGCCAGCCCTTCGCGGGCGCAATCGCGGACAAGTTCGGTGCGGCGCGGGTTATCGCGGCCGGCGGCGTGTTCTACGCACTAGGCCTGCTGCTGATGGCTTACTCGACCAGCGGCCTGGCGTTCGATTTGAGCGCCGGCATCCTGGTCGGGCTGGGACTCAGCGGTACGGGTTTCGGCGTCGTGATGGGCGTCGTCGGCCGCGCCGCACCTCCGGCCAGGCGCAGCGCGGCGCTCGGTCTGGTCGGCGCCGGCGGCTCGTTTGGCCAGTTCGCCATGCTGCCGTTCGGACAAGCCTTGATTTCGCAACTCGGCTGGCTCGGCGCGCTGGTGATGCTTGCGGCAATCTCGCTGGCGATCATCCCGCTCGCTTCCGCGCTCGCCGGCAAAAATACCACCGCAAGTACCGGCAGCCAAAGCCTGGCCGCCGCGATTCGCGAGGCGGCGGCGCACAAAGGCTTCTGGTTGCTGACGATCAGTTTTCTGGTCTGCGGATTTCAGACCATTTTTGTCATGATCCACCTGCCGGCCTATCTGATCGACCAGGGGATGTCGCCGACGCAAGGCATGACTGCGCTCGCGCTGATCGGTTTTTTCAATATCGTGGGGTCATACGGCTGCGGCGTGCTCGGCGGGCATTACAGCAAGAAGAACCTGCTGGTCTGGTTGTACAGCATTCGTGCCGTAGCGTTTGCGCTGTTCATTGCCCTGCCGCTGTCGATTTTCACGATCTGGGGTTTCGCCATCACGATGGGCATCACGTGGCTCGGCACCGTCCCGCTGACCAACGGTCTGGTCGCGCAGATTTTCGGCGTAAAGTATCTGTCCACGCTTTTCAGCCTCGTGTTCCTCGGGCACCAGATCGGCAGTTTTCTCGGCGCCTGGTACGGCGGCTTGATGTTTGACCTGACGGGTTCGTACACCACGGTATGGATATTCTGCGTGGCTTTAAGCATACTGGCCGCGGCGCTGTGCGTGCCTGTCGACGAGCGCGATGTGACGATCCTGCGCCCGCTTGAGAGCAAGGCATGATCATGCAAACCCACCGCCTCCTCGTGTGGCTTTTTCTGGCATCACTGCTCGCCTACGTGAGTTATCTGAGTTTCAAGGCATACCTCGGGCCCGACTTCCTGATCGGTTATGCCAATATGTTCGCGTGCTAGAGACTGCGCCGTTTTCGTCATGAATGCATTCTCGGACATCAATGACATTCTGCTGGCGTTTTTCGACAGCCTGCCGTGGCCGGTGCTGGTGGTCGATGAGCGGGGCGTCATTACCTTTGTCAATCAGGAACTGCGGGCAACTGGCGGGCCGCCTCCCGGCGGCCGGCATCTCTCGACGGCGTTTCCGGAGTGTTTCGCCTCCCTGCACGGCGAAGTGCCCTGGCTCACGCCGCAGGAATCCATGGTCACGCGTGAGGATCAGGGCGTCAGGGTGAATGAACGCATCTGGTTGCGACGCCTGCCGACAGGTGCTTGTCTGTTCTTTATCCGGCAGCCCGAATCCGCGGCTGCGGACCCGTGCGCCGGCGACGCCCAGCTCGCCCGCCTTGCCTCGCTCGGCTTTATGGTCGCCGGCGTATGCCATGAAGTCGCGAATCCGCTCACGGCCATCAATTCGACGGTACAGTTGCTGCGCAGCAACCCCGACTGCCCGCCCGTACTACTCGAAAAAGGCCTTGCCAATATCGCCACCAATGTGCAGCGCGTCCTTAACATTACGCGCAAGCTTAACGATTTTTCGCGGGCCGGCGACGATGCCCGGACATTGCTCAATCTGCGCGCGATGGTGGACGACGCACTCGCGCTGGTCAGCCGCGACGAGCTGATGCGCGGGATCGACGTCGAGTGCTCGCTCGACGCCGCCATCCGGGTCCACGCCGATCCAGGTCA
>JAYWDM010000043.1:0-2733 GCA_043779885.1 Betaproteobacteria bacterium
AACGAATGGGCGGGCAAACCATTGCCGCTGTCGGCCACCGCATGGCATGACGGCAAACTTTACGTGCGCCTCTCGGGCGCGTCCGCCGCGGTCGGGGCCGCGATCGCAGCGCTCGGTGGGGATCGCATCGGTGACGCGCAGGCGCTGCGTTACTGGCAGGACATACGCGAGCACACCGCCGCGTTCTTTGATACGACGCAGCCAGTGTGGCGCTTGTCGCTGAAATCCACCACGCCGCCGCTCAACCTGCCCGGCGTGCAACTGATCGAATGGAATGGCGCATTGCGCTGGCTGGCAACGGGCGCGGAAGCCGCCGTCGTGCGCGAGGCGGCAAAGTTCGGCGGCGGTCATGCCACGCTCTTTCGCGGCGGCGACAAGGCGGCCGGCGTGTTTCAGCCGCTGCCGCCCGCGCTGATGACGATACACCGGAATCTCAAACGAACGTTCGACCCCGCGGGCATATTCAATCCCGGCCGGCTTTACCCCGATTTTTAGCCGCAGATAAACACGGATAAACGCAGATGAACCCAGCGCTTCGCGCAATCCTTAGGGTGTACCGCCCTTATCTGCGTTTATCCGTGTTTATCTGCGGCTGCTCCTGGTTTGGACTTTAATGCAAACCAATCTAGCCGACTTCATCAGGGACACGCCGCAGGGGCGCGAGGCGGAAGCCATCCTGCGCAAATGCGTGCACTGCGGTTTCTGCGCCGCGACGTGTCCCACGTACCAACTGCTCGGCGACGAACTCGACGGGCCGCGCGGCCGCATTTACCTGATGAAACAGGTGCTCGAAGGCGCGCCCGCCACCGCGAAGACGCAACTGCATCTCGACCGCTGCCTGACCTGCCGCGCATGCGAAACGACCTGTCCGTCCGGCGTGCAGTACGGGCGGCTGCTCGATATCGGCCGCGCCGTCGTCGATGCGCAAGTCGGCCGCGGGCCCGTTGAAACAATCAAGCGCAAAGCGCTGCGCGCCGTCATTCCGCATCCGTCGCGCTTCGCCCCGTTGCTCGGCCTCGGCCAAATGGCGCGGCCGGTGCTGTTCGGTGCGCTTAAGCGCAAAGTACCGGCAAGCGCGCGCGCCTCGCCATGGCCGGTGAGTTCACACGCGCGCAAAATGCTCGTGCTCGACGGCTGCGCGCAGCCGAGCCTGTCGCCGAATACCAACGCAGCGGCGGCGCGCGTGCTCGACCGGCTCGGCGTCACGCTCATACGCGCACCACAGGCCGGCTGCTGCGGCGCCGTCTCGTATCACCTCAATGCGCAGGACGAAGGTCTCGACTATATGCGGCGCAATATCGATGCATGGTGGCCGTACGTGCAACAGGGCGTGGAGACCATCGCAATGACCGCCAGCGGCTGCGGCGCGATGGTTGCCGAATACGGGCATCTGCTCGCGCATGATCCCGCCTACGCCGAAAAAGCCGCGCGTGTATCCGCTCTGATGAAAGACATCAGCGAGATCATCAGCACCGAAAAAGATAAGGTTCGTGCCATGCTTCACCCATCACCCATCACCCATCACCCATCACTCGCCTTCCACGCCCCCTGCTCCCTCCAGCACGGCCTCAAACTGAAAGGCACCGTCGAAATGCTGCTGACCGACCTCGGCTTCGAACTCACACCCGTGACGGATGCCCATTTATGCTGCGGCTCCGCCGGCACTTACTCGATACTGCAACCGGCGCTGTCGCAGCAATTGCTGACAAACAAAATCGCCGCGCTGACCTCCGGCGCGCCCGCTGCGATCATCACTGCCAACATCGGCTGCCAGTCGCATCTGCAAACCGCGACGAACCTGCCGGTCATGCACTGGATAGAGGCGCTTGATGCCAGACTGGCTTGATACCGGCGGCATCGCGCGGACGCTGCAGCAATTTGCGCTTGCAATCGATACCGGGGGCGGCGAACTGCCGCTGACGACCGCGCCGATCCCGGTTTATTGCGGCGAATTCTGGACGGCGAAACAGCGCCAGGCAGCGCGGCTGCATGAAATCTCCTATCGCGCGTGCTTCAAGCCGCAATTGCCGGCCTTTTTTATCGAGCGATTAACGAAGCGCGGCGACACCGTGTACGATCCGTTCAGCGGGCGCGGCACGACTTCGATCGAAGCGGCGCTGCGCGGGCGGACGGCTGTGGACAACGACATCAACCCGCTCAGCGCGATTCTGACGCGACCCCGCCTTGAGCTACCCGATCTTGATGAGGTAAAAGCGCGGCTCGAAACAATCCCGTTACGGGCCGTCGTGCCGAAAACACCGGACCTGTCGATGTTCTATCAACGCGACACCCTGGGCGAAATCATTGCATTGCGCAACTATCTGCGCCGCCGCCACCAGGCGGGCAATGAAGACGCGGTTGATCGCTGGATCCGCATGGTTGCAACCAACCGGTTGACCGGGCATTCAAAAGGTTTCTTCTCGGTTTATACGCTGCCGCCGAATCAGGCAACGTCGTCTGATAATCAGATCAAGATCAACCGCAAGCGAGGCCAGACGCCGGCGTATCGCGACACCCGCGCAATCATTTTGCACAAGTCCCGTCAGTTGCAGCGCGGCCTCGACGCCGCACAGCGCGCCTGTCTGCAGGCGGCGGCGAAAACCGCGCGTTGCCTGACTGCGCCCGCCCATCGCACCCCGGCGATTGCCGACGCCAGTGTTCATCTGACGGTAACCTCGCCACCCTTTCTCGACGTGGTGCAATACGCGGCCGACAACTGGCTCCGCTGCTGGT
>JAYWDM010000044.1:0-2729 GCA_043779885.1 Betaproteobacteria bacterium
AGCAGGGACGACAAGTGGCGAATTGCCACGCCCATGCGCGTGTAGTCCTGCGGCAGGATTCCCGCAATGCGGCCCCGTACGCTGTCGTCATACTGCTCCTCGAAGCGCTTCACACGGAAGATCTCGCATCGCTTGCGCGTTATGCCGGAGAAACCGTAGATCGCATAACGGTCGCCCAGCACTTCGAGCGCTTCGCACAGCAGAACGAGCGCGGCGCGCTCGGCATCGTTGATCCATCCCTTGGTCGAGCCGCTCATGTCGACCATGAACATCACGGCAATGCTGCGTTCCGCCTTGTCGCGTTTGACGAGCAGCCGCTCCGGCAGCTCCATTCCCGAGCGCATATCGGCGTAGGCTGAAATCACCGCGTCGAGATCGATGTCGTCGCCGTTTTTCTGCCGCTTGAGCCATTTGTCCTCGCCGCGCAGGAGTTCGAACGTGCGGCGCAACTGCGCCACCTGCGGTGCGTACTTCGCGAGCGTCGCATTGATGAAAGCTGGGTCGCCGGGATGCACGTCGAGTTCGCGCAGCACGCACCATTTCTTGCGGTAATGCCGGCGCTTGTAGTCCCACTCGTTGTAGTACACCGCGCCTTCCTCAGGGTACGACCCTTCCCGGGCGGCGGCCGCTGCGTCGTCCGGTGCGCGATTTTCGCGATCGCCGCCTTCCCCGGCTGGCGCCAGGTAGTCGTCGGGAATCTGACCGAGGTCCTGGGCGATGGATTCAAGCAGATCGTGCACATGGTCGGGAGGCGTGAGCGGCCGGCCGTCAAGCCTGAGTTCGATGCGGCTGCCGGCATCCGGTGCGTCGCCGGCCGTGACCGAGTAGCCCGGTTTGTCCGGGGCAATCACCTGCGCGTCACCGGTGCCTGGTCTTTCAGCACGCATGGCGGCAAGCTCGGCCTGCAATTCTTTTTTTTCCCGCGCCATGCGGGTAGTGCGCGCGGCCTGCGCAAGCCCGGGGTGCAAAGTTCCCATGTAGCTGAGCCGGGGCGGATCGAAGGTCGCGTAGAGTGCGCCGACCAAAGCCAGGCTGTCCTCTGCCGTCGCAGCGGGGTCGCATAGCGGCGCGCACGCCGGCGGCGGTTCGATGCCGTTGCGCAGCGCTTTGAGCTCGCGCGCGAGACCCGGCAGGTCGCGCGCGATGATCGCATCAATGCGCGTCGTTTCCAGATAGTGATAAAGCGCAAGCGCGCGGACCGGATCGGCATAGTGCGCGAGTTTCTCCGCCGGATGGGTGTTAAACGTGCCGTAGCGTGCCTGCGCCCATAGATGCGTGGCGAGCGCTTTGTAGACGAGGAAGTTCCGCTCACGCGACGGGTGTTCGACGACGCGCGCGGGCAGATGAATTGCTTCCGTGTCCGTATACGCCTCGCCGGCAGGCTCGATCTTGAGGCGGCGCCCGGCCAGTCCGCAGACGAAAAGTTCCAGCACGTTGTGCGCATCTTCGAACGCGACGGCGTGGGCCTGATTGCGTGATGCGGCGATGAACCCGTCAAGGTTCCTGAGCTGCGCGGTGCCGCGATACAGGCCTTCGCGATCGAAGGTGTCCATCGCGTCGATGATCCATGCCTCGACTGCTGCACCGTCCAGCGTGCAGAGCACTGCGGGCGCGAGCACGGCGAACTGATAGGCCATCTCGCCACTGGTGCGCGCGATAACATTGACCCAGTGCAGCGCAAAGTCCTGCAACTCGCGCGTGAGCGGCGCGAGCTTCAGGGCCAGCGGTTGCGCCGTGCGGCGGGAGGACAGTACCGGGTCGAGCGCTTCATCCAGACGTTCTTCGAGCTGCCGGGCGGTGAGCGGCTCGACGAGCGCGACCGTCAAGCGGGGATCAGAAGAGAGAATTAGCGAGTTCATTGACCGCGCGCAGCATCTCGGGGTCGTCGCTCAGTGCCGCCGCGACCGCGCCCGTGCACGCGGCGCGCGCGGGGATGCCGTTGGCGATCAATTTACCGGCATGCACGAGGAGCCGGGTCGATGCGCCCTCATCGAGGCCATTGCCCTTGAGATTGCGCGTCATTTCCGCCAGCCGGATCAGCCTGTCGGCAACGTCGGGCGCGATACCGGTCTCGGTGACTATGATGGTTTTTTCAAGCGCGGCATGCGGATAATTGAATTCGATCGCGACGAAACGCTGGCGCGTGCTCTGCTTGAGTTCTTTTAACACGCTCTGATAGCCGGGGTTGTACGACATCGCGAGCAGAAACTCCTTGGGTGCATGCAGCAACTCGCCGTGTTTTTCCATCGGCAGGATGCGGCGGTCATCCGCCAGCGGGTGGATGACCACCGTGGTGTCCTTGCGCGCTTCGACAATTTCGTCGAGGTAGCAAATGCCGCCGCACCTCACTGCGTGGGCGAGCGGGCCGTCGACCCAGACGGTTTCGCTGTTCGTAATGAGGTAACGCCCGACGAGATCGGCCGCGGTGAGATCGTCATGGCAGGAGACCGTAATGAGCGGGCGCTTCAGGCGCCATGCCATGTACTCCATGAAACGCGTCTTGCCGCAGCCGGTCGGGCCCTTGAGCAGCACCGGAATCTGGCTCGCATAGGCGGCTTCGAAGAGCGCCACTTCGGCGCCCAGTTGCTCGTAATACGGCTCCTGCTCGATCAGCCGCGCTTCCGGCTGCAAAGGGCCTGCGCGCAGCGCGGTCGGTTCAGGCACCGGTGTCCCCTTGTGCCGTGTTCAAGCGGGAACCGGCCGGATCTCGAATTCGAGGGTCTGCAGAT
>JAYWDM010000045.1:0-7936 GCA_043779885.1 Betaproteobacteria bacterium
GCCTGCGCGCGCGCATACGCGAAATCTACCTGCGGATCGGCGTGATTGAAAGGTGACCCTGGAATAACGGCAACTCTGCCACGGAATCACACGGAATTACACGGACGAACTACGACTAATATTGTTACATCACGTCATCCGGCGGGTGACGTTTCGCAAAGGCAGGGTTGCCTTACCTTTCCGTGTGCTTCCGTGGCCCATTTGGGTTTCCGGGTTCGATTACGCGTTACCGGCGCAAAAAAGGTGGGTTACACTGGGTGACGAATCAACGGATCCGCCGATATGGACATGGTTGCGCCGATTGCGATGGCGGCAGGACTTGGCTGGGCGAGCGGCCTGCGGCTGTATGCCGTACTGTTTTTTCTCGGCATGCTGCACTACCTCGGCATGATCGCTCTGCCGCCCGACCTTGAAATCGTCGCGCACCCGGCCGTGATGGCGGTCACCGGCGTCATGTTTCTGGTCGAGTTCGGCGCCGACAAGATTCCGGGCTTCGACACGGTGTGGGACACGTTCCAGACTTTCATCCGCATACCGGGCGGGGCGCTGCTCGCCGCCGCCGCGGTCGCGGATCAAAGCGCCGCGCTGGCGCTCGCCGCGGCGATACTCGGCGGCACGCTGGCGGCCGGCGCACACTTCACCAAAGCCGGCTCCCGCGTGCTGATCAATACGTCGCCCGAACCATTCAGCAACTGGGCCGCATCGCTCACCGAAGATGCGCTGGCCGCGGGCACCGTGTGGTTCGCGTTCAAATACCCGCTGGCACTGCTTGTAATGCTGGTACTGCTGGTGATATTAATGGTCTGGCTGTTGCCCCGGCTGTGGCGCGGCGTGCGTCATATCATGGCCGCGGCGCGCCGGACACTGGGCGCATCCGGCTGATCCAGGCGCTGCGCCTGCGTAAAACTGTTTTGCAACTCTGGCGGGCCACCTTTCATCAAGGAGAAACTCATGTTTGATCCCGTATCGATTCCCTACGGCGCCAAAATGCTTTTCAACACGGTCAAACTCAAACCGGGCGTGACCATGGACGACGCCGAACAGGCGATTGGCGAGATGTGCAGTGCCGTCAAACAAACCTACGGCGGCGACAAGGGCGGCTTTATTGCCGGTCAGGTGTTCAGCTTCTCGGGATTCGTCTCCGCGGAAGGTTCGCTCGGCGCGCCCGCAACCAGCGCGGCCCACGTTGCGATCGTCACCTACTGGCGCTCTTTCGAAGAACATGAGCGGTCGCATGCCGACCACCTGTTTCAGTCGAAATTCTCGGCGCTCGCCGAGCTCTGCACGGACAGCGCGGAACTCGGCTACGACATGCTGTGGCAGGGCGACGCGGGTTGAGAAGCCGGGCCGGGTGCCTGACCGGCCGCGCCGTCGGGTGTAACACGCGAAAGGGGCGCGGCGAATTGCCTCCGTTGCGCGCCGGCGATTACGGATTTTGCGCGATGATCGGCATCGTCAAAGCGCGCCGCACGACTGCAACAAAATCTTCCGGCGCAAGCGCGGATGCGCCGATCGCGCGCCCCGCGAAAAACGTGCGCACGTGGTACGCCAGCCGGTCGACCGGGGTGTCGCGCAAGGCCGCTTCCAGATCGGCCAGCGTGCGCCATGGGCTGATGTTGATGTCGTCATCAAAACGCACCTGCTTGATGCGGCGCGCGCCGCGGTCATAAATCACGCTTGCATGCAGCAGACCGCCGGCAATTTTTTGCGTCGCCACGCAGACCGGCGCATCAGTTGCCGGCTGCTGTATCAGGTTGACCCAGTCCGGCGCGTCGATTTCCGCCAGCGCCCTCTTGAAGCGGGCGTGTTCCGTCAGGCAAAGGTCGCCCTCCTGAAATTCAACCTCGAATTCGCTCTCGAACGCAGCGGTCATGTCGCGCTTGATGCGGGCAGTGTCCGGGCGCTCCCCGAGCAGCGAGCGGAGGTCGGCGCTGCGTTCGCGCGCCGGGTGCGGCGCCCCGGTGACCCATGGCGTGGCCGGCAGGCGGATAACCCGCCGCATGTTCGCCATGTCGCAATCGATCAGCAATATGCCCTGATAGAGCAGTGCATCGTCGTCAAACGCACCGCCGCCGCTGGAAATCACGCGGCCATCGATCTCGATATCGTGCCGCGGACGAAATCGCGCATCGACACCCAGCGCGCCGATGGCCGTCGCCGCGGCATGGCAAATGCGCTTCGCGATCGCCGGCAGGTCGGCTTTGCCGATATCGCGCCGGTGCAGGTAGAGCTCCCAGCCAAGCTGGTTTTCGTCGCAATAGATGGCGTCACCGCCCGTTATGCGACGCTGCACCGTAATGCCGGCGGATGCGCAATAGTCCAGATCGAACTCCTGCGCGGGACTCTGGCGGCACGCCAGCAGCGCGCTCGGCGCGTATCTCAGAAAACGCAGCGTGCTGGGGATTTCCTCGGCCTGGCGCGCTTCAAGCAGTGCGCGGCCAAGCGCGATGTTTTGCGCCGCAGGGCGCAACCCGGTGTCTATCGACCGCCACATTTCCGCCATGCGTCGTTCCCGTCTTTCGCGCTTGCCATGTCACAAACGCGCACCGCCGGCACGCCAGTCCGGATCGATGCGGCTATTCCGGCGGCTTCGCCTCGTGCTGCCCGCGTTGCGCGAGAAAATCCTCAAGCGACGCCCGTTGGTACGCCCCGCTCGACACATACTGATCGAACTGCATGAAAGCCTCGACGGGAGTGGCGGAACCGCGCCGCATGAGGATTTCCCTGCCTTGCGGGCTCAGGAACATCCAGGCGGGAACCGGACTTGACCGCAGTCGCTTGATCGCTTGCGCGCGGGGGAGCTTTTCGCCGTCCGGCAGGGTAATAATGTCATCCGGGTTGCCGCGTATATCAAAATACGCAAGCACATAGTGGTCCGTGTAGCGCTTGCGCAACGCGTCAATCGAAAAGGTGTTCCGGTTGGCGATTTCGCAATAAGGACAATTCGGGAAACCGAAATAAACGAACAGCGGTTTATTGGCCTTTTTGGCCACGCGCACCGCTGCATTGAATTCAACGAATGGCCAGCCTTCCGGAGACTTCGCCTGGGAACCCGCGGGCGCGAGCGCGAGAACGCATGCCAGCACGGCGATTTTACTCAGTGTTTGCATAGGTCAGCCCGGGCGATTGAAATGCGGCCGCCGGCGCCAGGCACTTTGCAAAAATGCATACCCAACTCCCGGCAGTCAACGCGCCGGAATAAATATACGGCGGCAGTGCGTTTCGCGCAAGGCCGGGAGCGCGACAGGCCGGGAGCGCGCCGAAGCTCGTCCGGAATACGCCGCGTTGCGCCGCCGGCATCACGAAAAAGCCTGCCGCCGGCGCATTAAAAAACACTGATGTTCTTGTCGGCAAGCAACTGCGAGAGCCGCGTATTCGCCATCGACAGGCGATCGACCAGCATTTCGAGGAACGCGCCGTTAAAATTGTGCCGGCACAATTCCGATGCCTGCGACAGCGACTCGGGCCTGATCTCGATCGCCGTGATATCGGTCGCGGCCGTGACGCTGGCGGTGCGCTGGAACTGCTTTTTGGCGAGGTAGGTCATTTCGCCGAAACAATCGCCGGCGTGCAGCACGTTGAGCAGACTGCCCTGCTTGGCAATCTTCACCTCGCCGGCGGCGAGAATAAAGAAAGACTTGCCGATATCCCCCTCCGCGATCAGCACGTGGCCCGGCGGGTATTTGTTCCATACGGTTACGCGCAGAACCTCCCACAGCTCGACATCGGCAAAATTTGCGAAGAACTGCAATGCGCGCAGGACATTGAATTTTTCGCTGTCGGGGATGTTTTTCTCGGGTTTCTTCAGGTTGCCGAACACGGCGACGAGATCGCGCGCAACCTCTTCCCAGGTCTGATAGCGCTCGGCCGTGTTCTTTTGCAGTGCGCGCTTGACTATGGCGTCGAGTTGCGGCGGCACCTCCGGGCGCAGCAGGCTCGGCGCCGGCGGTTCGCTGTTAATGATCTGGTAAACCATGCTGTAGTTATTGTTCGCCTGAAACGGCAGCTTGCCGGTCAGCAACTGATAGAGCACGACGCCGAGTGAAAAAATGTCGGTCTGGTTGGTCAGGGTTTGTTCCTTGATCTGTTCGGGCGACATGTAGGCGGGCGAGCCGATGCCCGTGATCTGGGTCGTTTCGGTGGCCGACGTCTGTGCCGCGCCGAAATCGGTTATCTTGATGTCCTTCCCGCCCGACAGCATGATGTTGGCCGGCTTGATGTCGCGATGGATAACGCCATGCCTTGCGGCGTAATCGAGCGCCTTGGTGCACTTGAATACAATTTCAATCACCTCGCCGATGGGCAACAAATTCTCCGGCCGCGAGTACTGCTCGAGCGTCGTGCCGTCCACGTACTCCATCACGATGTAGCTTGCTTCCTCGTCCGCGACGGCATCGTAAATGCTCACGATATGCGGGTGCGAGAGCTTGCCGGCAAGCGAGGCCTCGGTCACGAACAGCTTGTGGTAGCGCCGGCCATGCTCCTTGTCGCCGAGCGCCTCTTTGAATACCACCTTCATTGCCACGTGGCGGTTCACGAACGGGTCGATCGCCTCGTAAACCACGCTGGTTGCGCCCTTGCCGATCTCACGGATGATCTCGTATTTGCCGATTTTTTTCATGGTCTATGCGCAACACGCCCGCCCGTGCGTTTGAGCGGGCGGATAGGCAAATAAATACAATACCATAATGCGCTGAGTTTGCTCTGTTTGTGACGTTCGCCTGTTGCGCGCGCCCACTCCGCCGGTGAACTGTCGCGCGAACCCGCAGTCGTGCGACTTCCGGCGCGACGGGTATTCGCGTAACTCTCCGTCCGCACGCCATACGGCGCAGCTTGTAATTGGTGCGGAGATTGGATTAGTATTCGAGGCGCGGGTTCTTCGCAGACACCCGGATCAATCAAGGCATTTCGCCCAAGTTCTGCACCGCTGCAATGGTACGCGCGGAAACTATGGCGGTGGCGAAATGACCCTTATCTTTGCAGTTCCAGTTCCGACATACCGGTGCACGTGCGGCTGCGACGCAGCCTTATCCGGGTTATACCGTGCGCGCGTGGCGCCCACCCGAAAATCGCGATTGCCCCTATGAACAACCCTGCGGAATCTGCGTCGACGCCGCCGGCGGCCGTTACGTTCGCCGAAGCCTTCTGGTATTGGCTCAAGCTCGGCTTTATAAGTTTCGGCGGCCCGACCGGCCAGATCGCGATCATGCATCACGACCTGGTCGAGAAAAAGCGCTGGATTTCGGAACAGCGCTTCCTGCACGCGCTCAATTACTGCATGGTGCTGCCGGGACCCGAGGCGCAGCAGCTTGCGACCTATATCGGCTGGCTCATGCACAAAACCCGCGGCGGTATCGCCGCGGGCGCGCTCTTCGTGCTGCCGTCGCTGTTCATCCTTATCGCATTGTCCTGGATCTACATGGCTTATGGCACGCTGCCGGCGGTTGCCGGCATACTCTACGGCATCAAGCCGGCGGTGACCGCCATTGTGGTATTCGCCGCGTACCGGATCGGGTCGCGCGCGCTCAGGAATGCGGCGTTATGGTCGATTGCGGCCGCCGCGTTCATCGCGATCTTTGCGCTCAAGGTGCCGTTTCCGTACATCGTGCTCGCCGCGGGGATAGTCGGCTACATCGGCGGGCGTTATGCCCCGGAGAGGTTTGCGACCGGCGGCGGCCATGGCGCTGCCGACAAAAGCTACGGCGCGGCGATCATCGATGACCACACGCCCACGCCGCAACACGCGCTGTTCACATGGCCGCGCTTTATCCGCGTGTGCGTCGCCGGCGTAGTCCTGTGTGGCGGCGCCATGGCGCTGCTTTTCATGCAATACGGATGGGCGGGAACGCTGACCCAGATGGGCTGGTTTTTCACGAAGGCCGCGCTGCTCACATTCGGCGGCGCGTACGCCGTGCTGCCCTATGTTTATCAGGGCGGCGTCGAGGAATTCCAGTGGCTGACCGCGACCCAGATGATAGACGGCCTGGCACTCGGCGAAACCACGCCGGGTCCGCTGATCATGGTCGTCACCTTCGTCGGTTTTGTCGGCGGCTGGACCAAGCAGCTTTTCGGGCCCGACAGCCTGTTCATGGCCGGAACCGTCGCGGCGGTGGTCGTAACCTATTTTACGTTCCTGCCAAGTTTTATTTTTATTTTTCTCGGTGCGCCGCTGATTGAAACGACGCATGGCAACCTGAAGTTCACCGCGCCGCTTACCGGCATCACGGCCGCGGTGGTCGGCGTGATCCTTAATCTCGCCGTGTTTTTCGCTTACCACGTGCTGTGGCCAGGCGGTTTCGACGGCGGCTTCGAATGGCTGCCGGCAGTGCTCGGCGCGGCGGCGTTCATCGCGCTCTTCCGCTACAAAGTGGGCATCATCCCGATCATCGCCGCGTGCGGGCTGGCGGGACTTGCCTATACGCTCATCAAACCCGTGTTATCCGCCTAGGAAAACGCGGCGGGACCGTGCGCGTGCGGTGCCCCAAGCCTGAAGGGACCTGCGTACCGCCGCTATTTCTTGCTTTCGCGCCGCGCCTCTTCATCCTGCGCGCGCAGCTCGCGCAAACGCGCATCCACGCTCGACTGCTGGTAAAAATCTCCGTCGCCGCTTTTTTGCGCCAACACGAGCTGCTCGATCGCACCGCGCAGATTACCCACCCGGTAATAGGCCTCCGCCTGTGCACGGTGCTGCGGCAGGCGTTTGTCGAGGGCGGCGTAGGCCTTTGCCTGTAACGCGTACAGCCGCGAATCGGACACCGAGTACTGCAGCCGGCTCTCGACCAGCTTCAGCGCTTCACCGGGCTGCCGGTTTCCCAGCAGCGCTTCCGCAAAATCGTAGAGCAGAGCGCGGTAACCGGGATGGTTCTTCAACGCATCGCGGTAAGTCTGCAACGCGGACGTTATGTCGCCGTTGGCGAGATAGTAACGCGCGGCCAGCACGTCGACCGCGGGACTCGCGGGCAATGCATTGCGCAAAGTCTGCAGTTCCTTGCCGGCACGCCCATAGGCCTTGGTGCGCATCAGCGCCGACACCAGTCCGTAACGGCTCGCGGCTTCGCTCAGATACTTGCGCTCCTGCAAACTCTCCTCAAAGAATGCCACGCTGTCGCGGGGAGTGTCCTGCGCCGCCTTGATTTTCGCGCGCATCAGCTGGAATTCGAGACTGTCCGGCACCTGGCGATACGGCAGATCCTGCGCGCGGTTCTGCATGTCCGCGATGCGCTCGAATGTTATCGGGTGAGTGCGCAGATAGGCCGGCGCCTTGCTTTCGTAGTAGCGGGTCGCGCGCTGCATGCGTTCGAAAAAAAGCGCCATCGCATGTGCGTCGAAACCCGCCCGCTCAAGCACCTGAAAACCCACCCGGTCGGCCTCGCGCTCGTGGTCCCGCGTGTAATTGAGCGATGATTGAACGAAGCTCGCCTGCGACGCCACGATCGCCGCCTGCGATAACTCCGGACTGGCGCGCGCCGCAAGGATGGCAACGGCAAGCGCCGCCAGCGAGGTAATCTGCGACTGTTTCTGCTGCGCGAGCATGCGCGCCATGTGGCGCTGCGTCACGTGCGCGACCTCATGCGAGACCACGCCCGCGAGTTCGGACTCGCTTTGCGCGGTCAGAATCAGGCCCGAGTTGATGCCGACGAATCCGCCGGGAAGGGCGAACGCGTTGACCTGCGGATCGTCGATCAGGAAAAAATTGAATTCCTGGCGCGAGTCCGCGCTCGCCGCGACGAGCTTGTAACCCAGCGTATTGAGGTAATCCGTAATCTCGGCGTCGTCCGAATAACTGCGGTCGGCGCGGACTTCGCGCATGATATTTTCGCCAAGCCGCCGCTCAAGCTGCGGCGAAAGCTCGCTTTGCGATACGTCGCCGAGATCGGGCAAACCCTGCCCCGGCACCGCGGGTGCCATGCACAATGCAATCGCGAGTATCAGGGAA
>JAYWDM010000046.1:0-7935 GCA_043779885.1 Betaproteobacteria bacterium
AACCCGGGCGGCTGCGTGCCGACAAATGACCGATGCGCCAGACTTTGTTCTGGGCGTAAGCGGTAAGCGGCGAGGCGAGCGCGGATGCGCCGAGAGCGATCAGAATTTTGCGACGCTTATTCATTCCATTCCTTCATTCCTGAGAAAAATTGCGCCGCGTTAAACGGCGCCCGTCGTCCGTTCCAACGCGGCGGCGCGAGCCGGCAGCTTGCTGTCCGCACTTGCGCATAATTACTCGATCACCCTGTCCGCGCGTTGCAGCACCTGCTGCGGAATCTTGATGCCGAGCGCCTTCGCCGTTTTCAGATTGATGATGAGTTCGAACCGGGTCGCGCGCTCGACCGGGATGTCGCCCGGCTTCGCGCCCTTCAATATCTTGTCGATGAAGAAGGCGGCGCGACCATACACCACCATGCGGTTTGCGCCGTAGCCGAGCAATCCGCCGGCGTCGGCGAGAGTCGTAAGCCCGCTCGTGGGCAGCCGATGCGATGCAGCCAGCGCGGCAATCGCTCCGACATTGGCATTGAAGAGCGGGTCTTCGGCGATCACGGCCGCGTCAACCCGCTTCTTTGCCATCGCGGCCAATGCGGTCGGGAATTCCTCGAGGCCTTTCGCCGAAAACTGATGCAGTTCCACCTTCATGTGTTTGGCCGCCGCATCGATTTCCGGCAAGACAACCGCATTGCCGGAGTTCAGCGGGTTGAAGAGAAGCGCCACACGCTTGATGCGCGGCACGGTTTCCTTCAGCAACTCGAACCGCTTGGCGGAGATTTCCGACTGAAAGGAAGTCGATCCGGTGAGGTTGCCGCCCGGCCGCGCGAAACTCGCGGCGAAGCCCAAGGCGACGGGATCGGGGCCGTCCGCTATTACGATAGGAATCGTCTTCGTTGCCTGCGCGGCGGCGCGGGTGCCGACGGCTCCGTGGGTAATGACTACATCGACTTTGAGAGCAACGAATTCCGCCGCCATGGCCTTCAACCGATCGGGATTGCTCTCCGCCCAGCGGTATTCGATGACGATGTTCCTGCCTTCGACGTAGCCCAGATCGCGCAGCCCTGCGCGTATCGCGTCGACTTCTTTGACGTAGCCGGACGCGGAGGCGGCGCCGAGGAAGCCGATGCGCCAGACTTTCGTTTGGGCGTAACCGGTAAACGGTGAGGCGAGCGCGGCTGCGCCGAGAGCGGCGAGAAGTTTGCGGCGATTGTTCATTTCATCACCTTGGTTGCCTGCACTAGAACCGAGCCGGGAATCTTGATGCCGAGTGCCTTTGCGGTCTTGAGATTGAGGACCATTTCAAATATGGCCGGCTGCTCGATCGGCAAATCGGCGGGCTTTGCGCCCTTGAAAATCTTGTCCGCGTAGGCGGCGGTGCGGCGAAACATGTCGAGCTCGTTCGGCGCATATGAAATCAGGCCGCCCGCTTCGGCGAAAATATCTATGCTATATACCGCCGGCAACCGATGCTTCGCTGCGAGTTCGATGATGCTTGCCCGCGCAGCCGTATTGGTGCCATTCGGAACCACGATCAAACCCTGCGCTTTCTCGCGCTGCAAAAAATTGAACGCGGCCGGAATCTCTTCGGCCTTGCGCGCAATGGCGCGCAGCGACGTGATTTTCAGTTTTGCGCAATCGGATTCAAACCGCTTGAGACCTGGAATACTGCTGGCGTTATCGTCGCTATAGAGAAACCCTGCGCGACGCATGCCAGGCAGGATCTGACGCAGCAGGTCCAGCCGTTTGGTGTACAGCTCCGTGTTCAAGCCGGTAAGTCCGGTGACATTTCCACCGGGCCGCCTCAATGTCGCGGCCAGGCCGCTGCCGACCGGATCGCCAACGGTCACTATCAGCACCGGTACGTCGGAGTTGCGCGCGGCCACGGCCGGCGGGGTGGACGGTGCAACGATCACGTCGACTTTCAGCGCAAGCAACTCCGCCACCAATGCCGGGAAACGGGCGAGGTCATTCTCGGCGGACCGGTATTCGATTACATAATTCCTGCCTTCGGCATAGCCTAGCGCGAGCATGCCCGCCTTGAACGCCTCAATCCGCGCGTCGTAATAGGATTGCTTGATTTCAAGCAGGAAGCCGATGCGCCAGGTTTTGGTCTGGGCGTAAGCGGTGAGCGGTGAGGCGAGCGCGCTTGCGCCGAGAGCGAGAATAATCTTTCGACGTTTGTTCATTCGATCACCTTGTCGGCGCTGATCCGCAGCGAATACGGAATGGTGAGACCCAATGCCCTGGCAGTCTTGCTGTTGATGAACAATTCGAATTTCGTGGGTTGTTCCATCGGTATGTCGCCGGGCCTGGCGCCCTTCAGAATTTTGTCCACGTAAGTCGCACCGCGGTGGAAATTTTCCCTGATGTTCTGACCGTAGCTGATCAGCCCGCCGGCTTCCACATATTCACTATACGCACCTATAGATGGCAGCCGATGCTTCGCCGCGAGTTCTACGATCTGGTTTTTTTGTTGCTGGAACAGCGCTTCTTGCGGCACGATGACCGCCCCGGCCTTCTCGCGGGCCATTGTGGAAAATGCATTCACGATCTCCGGTGGACTGCTCGCCTCAACGGGCATTACCTTTACGCCGAGTTTCTGCGCTGCTGCCTCGACATTTTTTAATAGCGCAGTGATCGAGGAATTGCCGGGGTTTATCAGGACCGCCACGCGGGACAGCTTGGGCACCATACCCCGCAACATCTCCAGCAGCTTGGGGCCGAGGTCGGTGGCCAGGTTCGCGAGTCCCGTACTGTTGCCGCCGGGCCGCGCCAAAGTTTTGACCAAGCCATCGCCGAGCGGGTTTGCGACGGTAATCATTACGATGGGTATCGTGCTGCTGGCTTTTTGCGCCGCTTGCGTGGCGGGCGTTCCCGCTGTCGCCATGACGTCCACTTTCAACTGCACCAAGTCCGCCGCCAGTGCCGGCAGGCGCTCGGATTTCCCCTCTGCCGAGCGCCATTCCATCACGAGGTTCTTGCCCTCGATATAGCCGAGCTCGCGCATGCCCTGCATGAAAGGGCCGTAGTAATAATCGGAATCGGCAAGTTCCATGTGGCGCTGTGAAAGGAATCCGATGCGCCAGACTTTTGTTGCAGGCTGGGCGAGAGGGGAGAGGCGAGCGCAGACGCGCCGAGTGCGATGATTAATTTGCGGCGAGTATTCATTTGACTACCTTAATGCTGAACAAATTGCGCTGCGGCGGCCGGCGCAGTACCTCGGGTTCCGCGCAACTGCGCAGGTCGGGGCGCGTGTTTGGCGTCGGTTCCAGGCCGCATCCGGTTCTTATTGACATCAAGACATCACCAGGTTTATGCTTTGATGCATGAGAACGACTCTGACCCTCGAAAAAGACGTCGCTATCGCGCTGGAACGGTTGCGCAAAGCGCGCAAGGCAAGCTTGAAGGCGGTGGTGAACGAAGCCCTGCGGCAAGGCTTGGGGCGTATGGCTGGGCCGCCCGCGACGCCGCGCAAACCCTTCCGCACCCGCACATTGTCCTTGGGGCGATGCCTCATGGGTAACATCGACAACGTGGCCGAAGTGCTTGCAGTCGCCGAGGGCGAGCGCTTTAAGTGATTCTGGTCGACGCCAATCTGCTGATCTACGCGCACGTCAGCACCTTCGCCCAGCACGAGCGTGCCCGCGAGTGGCTCGATAAACGGTTGAATGGCGCGGCGCCGGTCGGCCTGCCGTGGGCGAGCCTGCTGGGATTCCTGCGCGTGACCACCAATCCACGTGTGTTCGAGCGTCCCGCGACCGTATCCGACGCATGGCGGCAAGTACTCGCGTGGCTTGGCTGCGATTCCGCGTGGATCCCGGAACCCGCGGATCGCCATCGCGAAGTTCTTGGCGAACTCCTTGAAGCACCAGGCGTCCAGGCGAACCTCGTGCCGGACGCGCACCTCGCCGCAATCGCCATTGAACACGGTTTGATTCTCTGCTCGGCGGATGGAGACTTCGCGCGCTTCGCGGGATTGCGTTGGGAAAATCCTCTCGGTGCCGGAGGGAAATAACATTTTTTGCCGCGTTGAGTGGCAAGCGTCGTCCGTTCCGACGTGGCGGCGCGAGCCGGCCATCGTTGAGGATTTCGAAAATGGCAGACAAACCATTTCCGCTCGACGCTCTCCTCGCCCGTACTTGGGAGAGGGGTTGGGGGGCGAGAACGGGAATTCGCGGGCCATGGTCCGTGCCGTTTGAGCGGCGCCGGCTTGCAAGCCGATGCGCGCCCTGCAAGGGAGGAATCGGGCGGCGTCAACAATATTGACGTAGCCCGACAGGTGTCCGCTCTCGCGCACTATTCGATCACCTTATTTGCGCGAACCAGAATCGAGTTGGGAATCTTGATGCCGAGCGCCTTGGCGGTTTTCATATTGATCACCAGCTCGAACGTAGTCGGCTGCTCGACGGGAATGTCGCCGGGCTTCGCGCCCTTGAGTATCTTGTCGATGTAGGTTGCCGCGCGCCGATAGATTTCGGAATTAAGCGCTCCCAGGCCTATCAGGCCGCCGGCTGTTGCAAATTCGGCAGGCCCGGACGACGGCAGCCGCTGCTTTTCCGCAAGCAGTGCAATGGACGCATAATTTGCGTTCAACAGCTGATCCTGCGGAAATACCACTGCGCCGACGCCCCTTTTTGCCATGGTTGCGAAAGCGCTCTTGATCTCGTCCAGATTCCTTACGTCGTATTTTTGCAGATCGATTTTCAGCGACTTGGCCGCACTGGCCGCGATTTTGTAAGTGTTAACATTGGATGGGTTGCCCGCATTGACCAGCATCGCGACCTGCTTCACGCGCGGGTACATTTCGTGAATCAACTCGATCCGTTTCAGCATGAGTTCGGGACCGAGGATGGCGATTCCCGTCGCGTTGCCGCCCGGACGCGCGAGGCTCGTCACGAGGCCGGTGGCAACGGGATCGCCGACGCTCACCATGACGATGGGTATCGTCGCAGTGGCCTGCTTGGCCGCTTTGGCGGCCGGCGTGCCAAACGCGGCGAGCACGTCAATATTGGTACGAACAAGGTCCGCAGCGAGGCTGGGGAGCCGTTCGTATTTGCTATCCGCATAACGGAACTCGAAGACTATATTTTTGTTTTCCAGATAACCCAGGTCGCGCAGACCCGCGCGTATGGACTCAAAGCGCTCGCTTGTCGCGGCAGCCGACTCGGGACCCAGCACCCCGATGCGCCAGACTTTGGTTTGGGCGTAACCGGTAAACGGTGAGGCGAGTGCGGATGCGCCGAGCGCAATAATAATTTTCCGGCGATTGTTCATTCGATCACCTGGCTAGCCATCATAAGTAAGGACTGCGGGATCTTGACGAAACTCCTTCCCCCTCGACGCAGGGGGAGAGCGCGCGCAGCAAGCGAGGGGGCAACGGGGATGGGGGTGAAAGCGTTGCGTGTGACAACGGCTTTAACACGTACCCCCCATCCCGTCCTTCCCCCGCAAAGGGGGATGGGGCACGGCAGTCGCAACGGGTAGATACCTGTGCCCGCCAGGAGACGATTAGCGCGAGCATAATTCTTGAAACGGGCATTCATCACTCGATCACCCTGTCCGCGCGTTGCAGCACCTGCTGCGGAATCTTGATGCCGAGCGCCTTCGCCGTTTTCAGATTGATGACGAGATCGAACCGGGTCGTGCGCTCGATCGGAATGTCGCCCGGTTTCGCGCCCTTCAATATTTTGTCCACGAAGTAGGCGGCGCGGCCATAGACCACCGGGCGGTTCGCGCCGTAGCCCAGCAGCCCGCCGGCGTCCGGGAAAGTCGTTATCCCGCTTGTTGGCAGTCGATGCGTTGCTGCCAGGGCGGCAATGACTCCGATGCTGGAATTGAGCAGCGGGTCCTCGCCGATCACGGCGGCTTCAACCCGCTTCTTGGTCATCGCGGCAAATGCGCCGGCGAGTTCCTCGGGCCCTTGTGCCGAAAACTGATGCAGTTCCACCTTCATCTGTTTGGCCGCCGCCTCCATTGCCGGCAAGATAACCGCATTGCCGGGGTTCAGCGGATTGACGAGGAGCGCCACGCGCTTGATGCGCGGCACCGTTTCCTTCAGCAACTCAAACCGCTTGGCGGCGATTTCCGTTTGAAAGGAAGTCGATCCGGTGATGTTGCCGCCCGGCCGTGCGAGACTCGCGGCGAAGCCCATGGCGACGGGATCCGGTCCGTCCGCTATGACGATAGGAATGGTCCTGGTTACCTGCGCCACGGCGCGGGTGCCAAGGACAGCGTGGGTGATGATCACGTCGGGCTTGAGGGCAACGAGTTCCGCCGCCATTGCCTTTAACCGCTCGGGATTGCTTTCCGCCCAGCGGAACTCGATGACGATATTCTTGTTTTCCACGTAGCCCAGGTCACGCAGTCCCGCGCGTATCGCGTCGACTTCCTTGACGTAGCCGGACGCGGAGGCGGCACCCAGGAATCCGATGCGCCAGACTCTGGACTGCGGTTGAGCAAGGGAACCGAATGGCGCGGCAAGCGAACTTGCTCCAAGCGCAATAAGCAACTGGCGACGCGAGATCATGGTGAACCTCCCCTTGGCGCGCCAAAAGAACTTCAGATCAGCGTCGCGCTGGATGCAAGCACTTCACGACGCGCCAGCACCGCATTCTACGCCGTGTCGCACGCGGTTGTTGCGCCTGAATGAAGGCGTCCCTGCGTGATAGGATGAAGCTTCCTTCTCCGTTGGCGTTTGGATGCACCATGCCGGATCGCTCCGCTTCACGAGATTTGACGAAATTCGTAACCGCGGCATTTGGCGCGGCGTGCGTATGGCTTGCGTGCGGCGCGCACGCGCAGGGCTTCCCGGTTAAACCGCTGCGCTTCCTGGTGGGTGCCCCGCCGGGCGGCGGCGCCGATTTCATCGCGCGCACACTGAGCCCAAGACTCATTGAAAGTCTCGGCCAGCCCGTGGTGGTGGAGAACCGTGCGGGCGCGAATGGCGTGGTCGCGTCCGAACTGCTCGCACGCGCGGCGCCCGACGGCTACACGATCAAGATCAATATCATCGGCGACGCGATCAACCCGTCGCTGATGAAACTCAATTTCGACTGCCTGAAGGATTTTGCTTTCATCGCGCTGGCTGCCGAATCGCAGAACCTGCTGGTCGCGCATCCGTCGTTTCCGGCAACCAGCGTAAAAGCGCTGCTGGCGCTGTCGAAACAACAGCCCGGCGCCATCGCTTACGGCTCACAGGGCATCGGCTCTTCCGGCCACCTGGCGGGCGAACTCTTTCAGTTGATGACCGGCACGCGCTGGACCCACGTGCCGTACAAGGGCGGCGCGGCGGCGCTCGTCGATCTCATCGGCGGGCAGATTTCAGTGAGCTTCGGCAACATCCCGACCGTGATCCAGCAGGTGCGCGCCGGCAAGTTGCGCGCGATCGCCGCCACGGGTGCGCAGCGCTCAGCCGCAGTGCCGGAAATCCCGACGATTGCGGAAGGCGGCGTGCCCGGCTATCAGGTGAGCAACTGGTTCGGCATATCCGCGCGCGCCGGCACGCCGCCTGACGTGATTGCGCGCCTGCACGCGGACATTGCGCGCGCGCTCAAGACCCCGGAGGTCAAGGCCGCATTCAACAACGCGGGTGCTGACCCCGGCGACATGACGACCGCGCAGTTCACGGCGTTTTTTCAGCAGGAATATACGAAGTGGGCGAAGGTCGTGCAGGCGGCGGGGATCAAGGGCGAGTAGCAGAGCGTGTGTTAACGGCAATTCAGCCACGGAATCACACGGACGAACGACGACGTCTATGGTCACATTGCGTCACCCGGGAAGGTCGCGCGCCGCGGAGCCAAGACCAGCAGTTTGTTGAAGAACACATCATGCTGTCATTGCGGTGAGCCGCGAGCGTAGCGTGGCGATCAGCGCGGCAATCTCGTATTTTGCGCAATCAACGAGTGACGAGATTGCTTCGTCGCCTTTGGCTCCTCGCAATGA
>JAYWDM010000047.1:0-2720 GCA_043779885.1 Betaproteobacteria bacterium
TCATGGCCGATAGGAGGCGCGAAGCCGCTGTTCCGTAAAACTGCCGCTCGGCAATTCACCAAGCCGGTTCTGCCGCCAACTGCATTGTTTCGGCAGGTCCGCTACCAGACATGATTTGCTGGAGCCTGGCATAAGGCCGAATATTGAACGCTGATGTTACTCGCAGCGAATGTCTTCCCGGTCGAAAGTGAAACGTCGCCGCGCTGGCGGGCAAAGAGCAGATACTTCAAATTGCGGCTGTTCACTGCGATAACGTTCCCCGGTATATTCAAAGCCGCAGCCTGCGCCAGTACCCGGTGAGTTCAAGATAGCCGCGGCCGACCGGCTTGCCATCCTGCAAGGCGCGCACCGCGCCTTCCCAGTAAATTGTCCCGGTGGATGCGCGGGTGTCGTTCTCCTGGTCGTCCATCAGCGGCTCAATGTCGATTTTGAGCTGGCCCGCGGTGATCCGCCACGCGACGGGATAAACGGTGTCGCTACGCGCGGAACGCCAGCGGCGCAATGGTGTGAATTCCACCTCGCCGGATTCAAACGTGCGCGTCGCGCCATCCGCCGCGCGATACGCACCGCCGGCCCAGAACTTCCCGCCCTGTTCGTCGCGCATGCGAAACGCCATCAGTGCGCCGCCATCGGCGAAATTGATGCCGATCCAGTCCCAGCCTACCGCCCGCTCGTCCATGTAACTCGAAGACCATTCGTGGTCCAGCCATGCCGTGCCGCCGACGGGTTGAGCCTTGCCATTGTGCGTCAGCGTGCCTTGCACGTTGATTTGCGGCAGGCTGTAGTAATAACTCGCGGACGCGGGGCGCGGACCCTTGCGGCTCAGGCCGCCGTTGCCCTGGAGCATAGGGGGCTGAGTGGCGGAGAACGTGAAATCAAACCGGAAATCCCGCGCCCGAATGCGCGCGCGATAAACGCCGTTTTCCTGTTTGAGCGACCAGTCATCGATCCATACGCCGACCTGGCCCTGCCCGGCGCCGGCGAGCGAGAAACCTGCGCGTGCCACGCGCTCGTCGCGTTGCAGTGCGCCGTGCGCGGGATCGCTGATCGTCGCGTGCGCAATCAGAATATGCCGCGGCGTAAACGCGCTCGGATTGTCGCCTTTGAGTGCCGGCCTGGTGCGGAAAAACGTGATCTGAAATCCCAGCGGTCCGCCGGCGCGCTCCAGCCACCCCGTTACGTACCACCACTCGGTGCGGAATTGCGGATGACTGCCCTCGTCGCGGGGAAAGCGCAGCGCGTGGCCCGCCACCGCAGCAGCAAACGGCGCAGCGGGTGACTCGCGGCCGGCAACCTGAGCCCAGGCCCGCGGCGTGACGAACAGCGCCCCCAGTGTGGCCAATGCCCGCCGCCGGGAAAGGGTATGCGCCGGATTTTTTTTGTTCCGCATGCGTGCGACACTCACCAGTCTTCGCGCACCGCACTCACGACGTTGTTGCTCATCGCGCGACGCCCGCTCCACACCGCGGTGACGCTGGCCGCGGCAACAAGAACCGCGGCCAACGCGGCGAGCGCGAGCCACGGGATGTGCATGTCGAGGCTCCAATGAAACGACTGGCGATTGACGACATGCACCAGTATCAGGCTGATGAGCCAGCCCAGTGCGAGCCCGATGCCAACGCCCAGCGCCGACACCAGAACGCCCTCGCACCCCAGCATCATGCCGATCTCGCGCCGCGTCATGCCGATATGGCGCAGCACGCCGAATTCACGCCGCCGGGCCAGCACCTGCGCGCTGAAGCTCACACTGACGCCGAACAGGCCGATCAGCACCGCAATGACTTCCAGCCCGTACGTCACCGCGAAAGTGCGGTCGAACGCGGACAACGACCGCATGCGCAGCTCCCGCGTGGTGGCAATTTCAATGCCGTCAGCCGCGACCAGGCGCTCGCGCAGCGCGTGCCCGACCTGAGCGGTCGCCGTGCCTGGCGCCAGCCACAATGCCGCCTCGCTGGCGAGCGTGTCGCCGGTAATGAGAATGTAGGACGCGCGGTCGATGACGATCGCACCCGTCTGGCGCGCGTAGTCGCGCCATATGCCGGCAACGGTGAACGGCGCCGGGCTGGCGCCGATGGGCAGCCTGAGCTCGTCGCCGACGCCGAGTCGATACCGGTCGGCGACTGCCTCCGAAATCCACGCGGCGGGCGGTGCGCCAGCCCGGGGCATCACCGCAGGGCCGACCAGTTGCAGTGTTCTATTTGCCGTGTCGGCGTCGATAGTACGCGTCAACAAGGTTACGGCCGGCTGGCCGGGCGCGAGCAGCAGGCTCTGGCTGCGCACGAACTGCACGCGCCCGACGCCGGGCGTCGCGGCAATGACGGCTTGCTGTTCCGGCGTCAGGAAGCCGGTTTCTCCGGCGCGCGCGGCGCGCAGATAAAGGTCGGCCGGCAGCATGTGCACGAGCCACCCGTCGAGCGACTGGCGAAACGATCCGACCATGATGAGCATGGCGACCATCAGGCTGAAGCTGGTGACGATGGCGTCGATGCTGATCGCAACCTGACGAGGTGTCGCCTGCAACTGCGCGACCGCCAGCATCGCCGGCGGAAAACGCCCTGCCGGCACCCGTTGCAAAAACAAAGTGGCAAGCCAGGACATGAGCAATATCGTGCCGAGCAGTATCATGGCAATGGCGGTATAGCCCCATACCGGAAAACCATTGACCGGGGGCGCCTGCGTAAGGGCGAGTCCTGCTGCGATCAGCGCCGCGCCTGCCCAGG
>JAYWDM010000048.1:0-2718 GCA_043779885.1 Betaproteobacteria bacterium
GTCAGTGGTTCGCCGTCCGCGGTGTCAAACCATTTGCTGATTGCATTGAGCGCAATCGCGCCGGCGGCGCAGGCGCCCGCGGATGGCGAAGGCGCGGCAGCGGCGGAGTTGTCCATCATGCGGATTTTACCGGCGCCCTGGCGGCGAACGCGGAGTCGCGCAGGCACAGGCGGCCGCGCGGGTCCTGCCACAGTTTTTCCGCGGCGTACAGCGTGCCGAGGGCGCGCGCGACCGTTTGAAAATCATGGTCCGCGAGTTGCGCGGCCACATCCTGATAGTAAAGCGGCGTCGTGTCGATCAACGCAAGTATTTTCGCCGCTGCCGCGGCGACATGCGTTTCGTCCGCAGCGACGGTGGCGGGGACCGGATCGGTCTTGCCCGCAACGTAATCGACAATGTTCGCGCGATCCGCGTAGGCGTAAGCAATGCGCTCGTAGCGTTCGCGCGGAATGCCTTCGCCTATGGTGGCGTCGATGCCGACCTTGGCGCCGGTCGGCACGACGCCGGGCGGCATGACGGCGAGACTGGGGTCGAGCGGCTTGGCGCGCGCGCCGGGAATCACGAAGACATCCTTGTCGCCCTGCACCCGGGTGGCGATCGCCCATTCCACGTCGACTGCATTCCATACGTCGATATCATCGTCGACGACCACCACGTGCTTGAGATCCATGACGGAGAGCGCCGCGAGCAGCGCATTCTTGCCTTCGCCGGATTGCTTCCTGATCGAGATCACGGCGTGCCAGAACGCGCAGCCGCCGAGCGTAACGTTGATGTCCTTTACCTGCACGCCGGCGGTTTTCAGGGCGCTGCGGATCGCCGTGTAGCGGGTGGGTGCGGCGAGCCAGGTGTTCTCCCATGGCATGTGCAGCGCGTAGTAAATCGCATCGCGGCGCATGGTGATCGCCTTGACGCGCACCAGCGGATTCCAGTGCAGGCCGCCCATCAGGCGGGTGAACTCGCCGAAGCGACCTTCCGGATAGCTCCAGCCGGTCGGCAGGATTTCCGCTTCGAGTACGATTTCGGCATCGGCGATGCACGGCAGGTCGATGGTCTCGCAGGCCGCCAGTTCGACCGGCGCGCCGCGCAGGCCGCCGGCAATGCCCATTTCGTCGACACCGAGGGGCGCGCGAAAGCCCGAGCCCATGATTTCGTATGGATGGGTGCCGATGGAAATCGAAATCGGGCACGCGCGGCCCGCCTCAAAAGCGCGTTGCGCGAAGAGCCGCATGTTGTTGGGCGTCACAATGTCGATGCCGGTCAGATTTTTTTCCCTCACCATGAAGCGGTACATGCCGGAGTTGATCCCGTACTCGGGGTCTTTGGCCATCACTATGCCCGCGGTGATCATCGGGCCGCCGTCGTAGATCGACGACATCGGTACCGGCAGTTTGAAGAGGTCCACGTCGTCGCCGATCTGTATGACCTCTTTGTGCGGCGCGGTTTCGACGTGACGCGGAGAGATGGGGCTGCGGATCCCCTGTTCGAGCCTGGCTTCGATGTCGCCGTAATCAGACACGCCCATGCCGAGGGCCGCGCGCTTTTGCGTGCGTACGATGCCCGACACCACCGGCATGCCGTAGCCGATCACGTTGTGGAAAAAGAGCGCCTGCTCCGACTGGTCGACCAGCGTCGCGATATGGCGGATGTCGACCGCCTGCCTGATGTCGGTGAGCTCGCGTTCGTTGCGCAGGCGTTCGAGGAAGCCGCGGAATTTCTCGTCCTTCATGATATTCCCGTGTCGAGGTTGATGGCGGTTGGCTGCATCGCCGCGGGCCTGCGCGGCGTCAATGCTGTTCCGCTTCCTTGCGCCAGCGGAACAGATGGTTCTCAAGCGGTTTTAACACGCCCATTTCAAGCGCGGCCATCATCGCGATCATCGTGATCGTCCACGCGAACACCTGGTCGGTCTGGATCAGGTCGGCGGCCTGGCGCAGCCGGTATCCTACACCGCTCGACGCGCCCAGCGTTTCGGCCACCAGGCTCACGCGCCAGCCGAAGCCGAACGCCAGCCGCGCCCCCGAAAAAAAGAAAGGCATGATGGTCGGCAGATAGATTTTGGTCATCACCTTCCAGCCCGGCATGCGCAGCGTGTGCGCCAGTTCGATGAAGTCGGCGTTGACGCTCTTCGTGCCCTGCCACACATTGGTGATGATGAGCGGCATCGCGGTCATGAACACGACGAAGATGGTCGTCGCATTGGAGATGCCGAACCAGATGATCGCGAAGATCGCCCAGATTGCCGACGATACCGTGTTGAGCACCGGCAGCACCGGTTCGAAGAATTCGCCGAGCCAGCGGACCGCGCCGAGCATGATGCCCAGCGGTACGCTGATCACCGCCGCCAGCGCGAACCCGATGGTGACCCGCTCCAGCGTGATCGCGAGGTTCTTCCACAGATCTCCGTTGTCGAGTATCAGCTTGAAAGCGTCATACACGCGCGGCGGGCCGGGCAGGATGTAATGCGGAATCCGCAGCGAGAAGATCCACCAGATGCCAAGGATGATGCCGACAAGCGCCAGCCGCTGGACCAGCAGGTCGTAGCGAATGCGACGCGGCGTAGCGCGCGGCGGCGATTTCGTGTCGGTGAATTCAGTCATTTAGGTGATGGGTGATGGGTGATGAGTTTGCTTCCCGCATTACCCATAACTCATGAATCATGACCGGTTTTCAGCCTTTGGGCGGCGCGGTGAAGTAAGTGCCGCGCCCGCTCGCGACCAG
>JAYWDM010000049.1:0-7901 GCA_043779885.1 Betaproteobacteria bacterium
CTGGATGATCTTCGCATACAACGCGCTCTCCCTGCGCACGAACGCGGCGAGTTGCTCCGGCGTGCCCGCGATTACGTCGGCGCCCTGGCCGGCGAATCGCTCGCGGATGTCCTGCCGCGCGAGCACGCTGGTTATATCGCCGTGCAGCCTGACGACGATTTCCCGCGGCGTTCCGGCGGGCGCAAAAACTCCCGTCCAGCCGGTCGCGTCGAACTCCGGAAAATTATCCGCGACGCTCGGCACATCCGGCAACGTCACCGCGCGCTGCGCCGACGAGACAGCGATCGCGCGCACTTTGCCGGACTTGATATGCTGCAGCACGCCGACGATGTTGGCGAACATCAGTTGAACCTGTCCTGACATGACGTCGATCAACGCCGGCGGCGCGCCCTTGTACGGCACGTGGTTCATGCGCATGCCCGCCATGGTCTGCAGGGCCTCCATGCTGAGGTGCTGCAAATTGCCGATTCCAGCGGACGCATAAACGAGTTGCCCCGGACGCGATTTCGCGAAGCGCACCAGATCGTTCACCGTTTTGACCGGCAGCGACGGATGCACCACCAGCACCATCGGCGATGCGGTCATCTGCGTCACCGGCACGAAATCCCGTTGCGCATCGTACGGCAGTTTTTTCTGCAGTCCCGGATTGATGGTCATGGGGCCCGCATTGCCGAGCAGCAGCGTGTAACCGTCGGGCGCGGATTTGGCGACGAAGTCGGCGCCGATGCTGCCACCCGCTCCGGTGCGATTGTCGACAAGCACGGACTGCCCCCACATTTCGGTCAAGCGGTGCCCGACCACCCGCATGACGTCGTCGAGCGGGCCGCCGGCGCTGTAGGGAACGATCACACGCACCGCCTTCACCGGATAAGTCTGCGCGACCGCGGTGCCAGCCAATGCGGCCAGCACCGCGATCAGCGGACGCATGATCACCGGCGTCACCGCGCACAGCGCGTTTTCCATCCTCCCCTTCAAGGGGAGGACCGAGGTGGGCCACGTTATCACGCACCGCGCATTTCTCATCCTCCCCTTCAAGGGGAGGACCGAGGTGGGGATGGGTTTATATTCACGCGTCATAAGACCCATCCCCCTCCCGCCCTCCCCCTTGAAGGGGGAGGAGTATCGACCGACACTGCGCCGCTGAATAAATGCTGCAAAGAACGAAGCACCAGACTACGTGGCGATATTGAACTGCGCCGGCGGCGTTGCCTTCAGGACATCGGCAAGCCAGTCCGCGACGTAGTTGGACCCGAACTGGCGGTTGTCACCCTGGCAATGTTCGGCGCCGCCGTCCTCCTTGCTGAAAACCTTCAGCTTCTTCACTTTGGATCCGATCGTGTCGTAGAGCAAGCGCCCGGTCTCGAGAGGAGACAGTGAATCGAGTTCGCCTTGCGTGATCAGGAACGGGCATTCGATTTTTTCAGCCACGCCGGCAAGCGTGTACTTTTCAACCTTTTTCATTGCGCTGTCCATGTCCGGCATGCCCATCACCCACGGCAACTGGAAATGCGGCGCTGACAATTTGGTGCCACCCGACTCCTGCACCTTGCGGCGCTCAACCCAGTTCGCGTGATAGTCGAAATGCGCGCCCCACGCGACGCCGGCGGCGAAGCGCTTCTCGAACGCCGCCGCACGCGGCGCATAGTAGCCGCCCATGCTGAATGCCATTACCGCAACCCGTTTGGGATCGACGTCGGCGCGGCTCGCGACGTAGTCGTAGGCCGCCGCTGCCGGCACTTCGTAATCGTAGCGGCTCGGTATGTTCTGCAGGCGCAACGCTTCGCCCTGTCCCGGCCCGTCGATTGCGAGCGTATGAATGCCGCGGTTCGCGAGTTCGACACCGCCGAACAGTACCGACAATTCCTTCGCACTGTCGAGGCCGTCGAAAAAGCACACTGTCGGCGCCTTGCCCGCCACCGGCGATTTCATGAACCACGCCGGCAGCGTGGTGCCTTCGTATTTCACTTCCACTCTTTCGATATTCGGATAACGCACCTTGATTCCGCGCCGAAAACAGCTGAGGCAGCTCTGGTAGAGCCCGGTTTTTTTGGCGCCGGGAGTGACGAAACGCTCGCCGACGAAATAATACGTCGATGCGCGCAGATAGTGCGAAGCCGCGGTGAAATGATGGTTCTCCCCCGCCGCGTCGTCGCCCATCGTTTCGATGCGCTGCGCCTCGCGTTCCCATTCGACGCCCCACGCCTCGTTGTCGCCGACCTTGTCCTTAAGACGCTGCCCCACGCGGTCGACTTCACTCATCGAAGAGCATCCCCACCTTGCCATCTCGATCGCAATCATCATGCCCTGCGACCACATGAAATTGCCGGGAAAGTATTGGAACCAGTACTTCTGCTGCTCTGACATGCTCGTTTTCTCCATTGCGTGGATATTTAGTACCGTGCCTTCAAGCCGGGGCGGCGGATAACGCTGCGCTCATCCGCCCTGCCGCAATGGCCACTATTGTAGGGCGGAAAAGCGCAGCGCCTTCCGCCACATAACATGACGCCGTTGAAACCAACTTGCGCGCCCGCATTGAAGTTGCTGATGTTCTATTCGATCTTGAGATTGATCCGCTGCGCGAGCTTGCGATATTTATCAATATCCGCAACCAGAAAGCGCATGAATTCGTCCGGCGCCAGACCCATCGGCTCCGCGCCGAGATTTTCGATTTTTTGCCGGATATCGGTGTCCTTCAGCGCCTTCAACACTTCCGCGAGTACGCGGTCGGTGTTTTCCCTGGGCGACTTGGCCGGCGCGTAAAGTCCGTACCAGCCGCCAATGCGCGCGCCATGCACGCCCAATTCGTCGAGCGTCGACAGGTCGGGCAGCACGTGCGAGCGCCGCGCGCCCATCTGCGCGAGCCCGCGCAACCTGCCCTGCACGATCGGCGGCGCCATCGACAGCGGGCTCGCGAACATCATGTCGATATGCCCGCCCATGAGATCGTTCAGCGCGAGCGACGCGCCTTTATACGGCACATGCGTAATGCGGGTGCCGGTGGCCGCCTTGAATAACTCGCCCGCCAGATGCAGCGTATTGCCGTTGCCCGCCGAGCCGAAAGTAAGCTGTCCCGGCTTCGATTTGGCGAGCGCGACAAGCTCAGTCACCGATTTTGCCGGCACCGACGGATGCACGCCCAGCACCATGCCGGCAGATTCGCCGATCTGCGTCAGCGCGACGAAATCTTTCAGCGTGTCGTAAGGCAGTTTCGCGTGCAGCGCGGCGTTGGTCGTATGCGAGCCGGTCGTCACCAGATATGTGTAGCCGTCGGGCGCGCTGCGCGCGACCAGCTCGGTGCCGATAATGCTGTTCGCACCCGGCCGGTTGTCGATGACGACCTGCTGCCTGAGCGCTTCGCCGATGCGCTGGCCGATGAGGCGCGCGACCGCGTCGGGCGGCCCGCCCGGCGGCCACGGCACGACGAACCTGATCGGTCGGCTCGGAAAACTTTGCGCAAGCGCGGTGTCCGCCGCGGCAAGCGCCGGGATCAGAAACAGCAAGTCAGCGCAGAGCGCCCGCTTCACCCTTCACCCTTCACCCTTCACTTAATCACGTACGGATTGACCGGCGAACCAACGCCCCCCGTGATCGGCAGCGCAGGCGCCACGAACATGAATTCGTAACGCTTGTCTGCCGCGCATTCGCGGCCAAGCTCGCCGAGATCGAATATCTCGCCCACCGTAAGGCCCATGATCGGGATCGCGATCCAGTGCCAGGGCTGATTGGTGTCCTCGGTCTCGTTCGGACGCACTTCGGCGCCCCACGTATCGGTGACGATCGCCGCGACCTCTTTCTTGTGCAGCCAGTCGAGCGTCTCGAACGCAAGTCCCGGCGCATCGCCGCCCGAGTAGCCGTCCCAGTTCTTGTCGGCGAACTTGCGCTCCACGTGCCCCGTGCGCACCAGCAGGAAGTCCCCGCGCCGCACCTCGACCTGGTGCTTCATCGCCGTGAAATCGAGCAGTTCGTTGGTGATCGCGAAACCATCCGGCAGCCATTTTTTTCCGAGCGCGCGCGCGACGTCGAGCAGCACGCCGCGGCCGGCAATTTTGTCTTTCGTCTTCTCGATGCCGCCTTTGAGGGCGCCCGCGCTCGTTACGTTGCGGCAGTCGTAGCCGTTCCACATGTAGTCGTAGTACATGATGTGGCCGAGGCCGTCCCATTGCGTGCCGCATTGGAGCGGCATGATGATGATGTCGTCGGTGCCGCGGATCTTGCGATGATCGAGCACGCCGGAATAAGCGTCGGTTCCCGTACGCGTCATCAGATGGATCGGATTAAAACGGCCCAGCGCCGGGTATTTGGTCTTGCCGCCCTGCGGGCCGCTCTGATCATAATTGAGCGCCAGCGATATCACCTTGCCCCGCGTTACCAGCTTCGCCGCGCCGACGATATCAGCGGGCGTGACGAAATTGAGCGTGCCGATCTCGTCGGCCTTGCCCCAGCGTCCCCAGTTCTTGAGGCGCTTGGCCGCCGCGTGGACGTCTTTGCGCGTGAGCTTGCGGTGTTTCTTGTCGATGGTGTTCTTGATTTTCGGTATGCGTGCTGCCATGGCTTGCGCTCCTGATAGCGGGTTTGAGGATAACGGTCTTGTATGCGGATCCGGCCTTGCGGCCAAACGACAACCGCGAATATTACTCGATTTAAGCGGTGGCTATGCGGCACATGCGCGCCGTCAATCCGGTTTATCCGGCGCGCTATTCGGCACGTATACCCGCCGCCTTGATGACCGCCGCCCATTTGGCGATTTCCGCCTTGATATAGGCGCTGAATTCCGCGGGCGTGCCGCCGACCGGCTCGAAGCCCTGCGCGAGCAGCCTCTCCTTCGTTTCCGCCACGCGGAGGATTTTCACGATTTCCGCATGCAGCGCCATGACGACAGCGTGCGGCGTGCCTGCGGGCGCGAGCAATCCGTACCAAGTGGACGCTTCATATCCTTGCAGGGTCTCGCCTATGGTTGGCAGTTCGGGCATGGCCTGCGAGCGCTTTGCGCTGGTAACGGCGATCGCGCGCAACCTGCCCGACCTCACGTGCGGCATCGCGGCGGGCATGGTGGCGAACATCAGTTGCACCTGTCCGCCAAGCAGATCGGTCAATGCCGGGCCGCCGCCCTTGTACGGGATGTGCACCATTTTTACCGCCGCTATGCTGTCGAACAATTCTCCGGCGAGATGCGACGAACTGCCGAGCCCCGCCGACGGATAGTTGAGCGCGCCGGGCCTGGCTTTGGCGAGCGCCACCAGGTCGCTCACCGTTTTGACCGCCAGCGGCGGCTGCACGACGAGTATGTTCGGCGTCGACGCAACAAGGCTCACCGGCGCAAAATCCCTGACAGGGTCGTAAGCGAGCTTCGCGTAGAGGCTGACGTTGATCGCATTGGGCGCAACGTTGCCCATGAGGACGGTATACCCGTCGGGCGCCGACCGGGCGGCGATCTCGCTGCCGATATTGCCCGCCGCGCCGCCACGGTTGTCGATCACGACGGTCTGCCCGAAATTGCCGGCCAGTTTTTGCGCGACCATGCGGCCGACGATATCGGTGCCGCCGCCGGGTGGGTAGGCGACGATCATGCGGATTGGTTTGGTCGGATAACTTTGCGCGCACGCATCTGTTGCTGAAAAAGCCAACGCACTCGCACAGAACGCGACTGCCGGCGTCACTTTACCCATCACTCATCCCCCATCACCCATCATGCCTCTTTCCTATCCCGCCAATGGCAGTTTCACGGTTTTGCCGCTCGCGGCGGCGAGTTGTATCGCCAGCGTGACTTCGAGATTGCGGCGCGCATCCACCGCGGTCGCGTGTACGCACGGCTTGCCCGTTGCGAGATGGTCGAGCCACGCGCGCGTCTCGTTGGCGATGGGACCCCAGAAATCGCCGAGCGCCCAGTCGCCCGGCGTGCCGCTGCCCAGAAACACCATGTTGACGTTGTGATCGGGCAGGTACACGTGCGGCACGCCCTTGTTGCTGTACATCAGCTGATCGGTGTGATCGTCGTCCAGTATCATCACGCCCTCGGTGCCGAGTATCTCGACGCGCGCGGCGTGACCAAGCGACGGGTATTTGTCCGGCAGCGCGTAACTCACCCCCAGATTGACCACTGCACCATCGGCATACGTCACTATCGACCAGTTCACGTCGTCGACATCGTGACCGGCCGCCTTCAACACGCCCTTTTGTCCGCGCGCGAACACCTCCACCGGTGTATTGCCCTCAAGCAGCCAGTTCATCAGATCGACGTAATAGGTGAGCGCATCGACGACCGGCGTCGCCTCGGGATTGCGCTTCATCATCGCCAGCGCCTGCGCGCGCGAATTGTAGACGCGTGCCGCGCCGCCCACGATGGTGCCGACGCGGCCCTGCACGATTTGCTCTTTCGCGATCAGGTAGCGGTCCTTGAAGCGACGGCTGTAGCCTACGCGCACGCTGACTTTTCTCCCGGCGGCGGCCGCGATAATGCGATCCGCGTCAGGCAGATTCAGCGCAACCGGTTTCTCCACCAAAACCGGCTTCCCAAGTTCGATTGCGCGCAGCACCGGCGCGAGATGCTCGCCTTCGCTGGTCGAGACGATGACCGCATTGACTTCGGGCCGCGCGATAATTTCCTCGTTGCTGGCCGATACGAACTGCGCGCCGACCTCCTGTGCAAGTTTCTGCGCCGCAAGGGGATTTACATCCGATACGGCGATGAAATTGACCGCCGGATGCGACGACGCAAGTTTCGCGCGCAGCCCGCCGATACGGCCCGCACCGACGATGGCGAGCCCGATTTGTTTGCGTTCGATGACTTGTTCCTCGCTAAAAGTACAACATCATGCAACCCGATACGGGCAGACTGCCGCATTTTATTCGATCTTCAGGAGTAAACTGGCGGCTGCGCGAACGCGTCACCACTCTTCGCGCGTCGGCCTCGACTTACACCGGAAATAAAATGATCCACGCGCAGCCCGGTATTTTTCTTCGCCATGAACCGACCGTCGCTGCCGTGCCGCTGATTGTAGACGTATCGCGCAGCGGGCGCGAATATCCGCCGGACTACCGTTCGCCGCTGCCGTTCACGACGGTGCACGACAATGTGTCCATGTACGTCGATGACCTGTACGGCGGCGCGCCGGATAGCGGCGCTGCCCTGCTCTACTGCTGTTTTCCCAACACCTGGATCGACGTCAACCGCGACGAACTCGACATGGATCCCGCCGTCGTCGATGGGCAATGGCCGCGCGAACTCAAGCCCACGCCACGCACGCTCGAAGGCCTGGGCCTCATCAAGAGCAGGTCACGCCATGGCGAAGCGTTTCAGGAAGGCAAGCTCACGATCGCACAAATCGAAGAGCGCCTCGCGAACTACTACCGCCCTTATCACGCGGAGCTTAAGCGCATTATCGTAGACCTGCACGCGCGCTTCGGCGTCGTGCGCCAGATCTCCTGCCACTGCATGTCCGCGGTCGGCGCGCCGACGCATCCCGACGCCGGCAGGCCGCGCCCCGATTTCTGCATCAGCGATCTGCGCGGCACCACCGCGTCGCCCGGTTTTTTCGCGCTGATCACCGGCACGCTGAAAGACATGGGCTATAGCGTCGGCGTCAATGATCCGTATGTCGGCAACGTGCTGATCGGCCGTCACGGCAACCCCGCGCGCGGCGTCGACAGCGTGCAGATCGAGGTCAACAAGAAGCTCTTCATGGATACGAAAACGTTTCGCGCGACCGCCGGACTGGCAAAATTGAAAGCCGACATCGACAAACTGCTAGGCGTGGTTGCCGAAGATACGCGACAACGCATCAGGAGTCGCTAAGTCGCGCTGGCCGAGTTCACCACCAGCTCGTCGAAGTCGCGCCGGTAGTCCTCGAGGGCGAGCTCGATCTTCCGCTGCGCGTTGTCCCGCGGGCTCGGCGTCCCGACCG
>JAYWDM010000050.1:0-19822 GCA_043779885.1 Betaproteobacteria bacterium
GCGTCCAGTCGCGCGCTGATGCCGGGTGCTTGCATGACCTGCATGATTCCCGCATTGAGGCGGTCGATGATCTCACGCGGCGTGCGCGCCGGCACGACCACGCCGTACCACCCGACGAACTCATAGCCGGGCACGCCCGCTTCACTGATCGTGGGAAGCTCCGGCAGGATACGCGAACGCGTCAGGCTGGTGACGCCCAGCGCGCGCAAGCGGCCCGACTGCACGTGCGGCAGCAGGGGAACGATGGGTGCGAACATCAGCTGAATGCGTCCGCTCAGGAGATCGTTGCTGGCCGGGCTGGTGCCTTTGTATGGAACGTGTGTGATGTCAACCGCGGCCGCCATCCTGAACAGTTCGCCCGCGAGGTGCGAGCCCACGGCATAACCGGACGACGCGAAATTGAGCGCGCCCGGTTTGGCCTTCGCCAGCGCCACGAGTTCGCGTACGGACGTGGCGGCCACCGACGGATGCGTTACAAGCACGGAGCGGTAGGCAGCAAGTCGTGCGACACCGGCGAAATCCCCAATCGGATCGTAGGGCAGGTCGTGCTTCAAAAGGCGCTGTATCGTCAGGCTGCTCGACATCATCAGGATAGTGTAGCCGTCGGCCGGCGCGTGCGCCGTGAGTTCTCCCGCGACGATGCCGCCTGCGCCCGGGCGGTTGTCGATCACGATAGCCTGACCGATACGCTCGGACAGCTTCTGTCCCACCATGCGTGCGATCGTGTCGTTGCCGCCACCCGGCGGAAAGCCGACGACGAACCGCACGGGCTTGGCCGGATAACCGGTAACGTCGCCGCGGTTTTGCGCTGCGGCGTGCGGCACGGTGCCACCCAGCGCGAGCACGCCGCATGCCAGGCACACAGCCGCGTTTGGCATGTGACGGACCCTGCACATGATGGCGTGCCCGCTACGGGTCATGGTTGTACGCCGATTAGGCAGTTTGTTGAAAATCGGCAGAGACTGTCATTGCGAGGAGCCTAAGGCGACGAAGCAATCTCGTCACTCGTTGATTGCGCATAATACGAGATTGCCGCGCTGACCGCCACGCTACGCTCGCGGCTGACGGCTCACCGCAATGACAGCATGATGTGTTCTTCAACAAACTGTCAGGTTGCGCCGGCCTGCCACACGACCACTGCGTCGCCGGCTATCTGCATGTGGGTGCCATAGGGCTGCGACAGCCGCTCGATGCGCGCAATGGCGTCCGTCTCGTCCGGCGGCGGACACAAGGAGATCTCGGTGTTCTCGTGCTGGCGCACCAGCGAAAACGCGACTCGCTTGAGCGCTTTGTTTTCCAATGCAATGCGGGCGATGATGCCAACCCAGTCGCGGTGCAGTTTCTTGTTGCCGCGCGCAAAGCAAAAGCTGCCCAGTCCATAGAATACGGGTCTGTCGCGATAAATCTCGATCGCCAGTGGAACATGCGGGCCATGCCCCATGACGATGTCAGCGCCCGCGTCGATGGCGGCGTGCGCGATTTCAGTCTGGTATTGCAACACGTCTTCGGCATAACCCCAGTGGTGCGAGGCGATCACGATATCCGCGCGAGTCTTGAGCGTCGCGATCTCGCGCCTGTATTCGGCGAGGTAGTCGGGATCCGTCCACGTGATGATTTTCGCCGGCGCACCCGGCCGGTTGGGCGGTATCTTGTTGTCCTTGTAGTACGGCGGTTGATACGCGGTATACGCCTTCAATGCGGCGACGCCGGGCATATGCGCGAGCGCTTCGTGATTGTTCGGCCAGTACTGCGATGTGCGCTGCATGAAGCCGTAGCGCACGCCGTTGCGCTCAACGACGATCGCCGCATGCGCGGCGTCCCGGTTGACCCCGGTGCCGGCATGCGCGATGCCGAGCCGGTCGAGTTCGGTATTCGACGCCATGATGGCCTCGGCGCCGTAGTTCTGGTTGTTCGCGTTGCCGACGGCGTGAAAGCCGCCGAGCGTGAGCGCGCGCCCCGCCGCGGGAGCGGCGTGGAACCCTTCGTGGCCGGACACATCGTCAGCCATGATCGCGCGCTTCTGCGCAGTCGCGTAAAGGCAGCATTCGAGGTTGCCGAAGACCGCGTCCGCGGCGTGCAGCGTGGCCGCCATGTGCTTGAAGGGCAGCGCCGGATCGTCGATGCCAAGCAGGTTGACGTCGCCAGTCAGTATGAGCGTCGAATTCATCAGTATGGCCTTTTGCTTGTTTTGCATGTGTCGGCACCGCAAAAACCCCGCGGACCGGCTACGTTTCCCGCCCGCCCGCTCAGCGGCGATTATTGAGCTATGCATAACTTCGTATTGCCGCTCGATCCCTCCCTTGCAGGGCGCGCCCCGGGTTGCAAGCCGGTGCCGCTCGAACGGCACGGGCCATGGCCCGCGAATTCCCGTTCTCGCCCCTCAACCCCTCTCCCAGCGGGCGAGGGGAGCGTTGAGCGAAACCGGATAGTCACCCGGTTTCGCGATTGCTAACGATGGCGACCGGAATCCGGCGGCGGCCGAATTGCCCGCTGAATACTTCGAACTCGCCCGCGATGGTGGTTGCGCAATGCGGGCATTTTGCCTCGGGCGTGACCTCGTAGGCGTTGATCTGGTGCCAGTCGCGCACGATTAGCGCAGCGTGACATGCCGGACAGAACGTGGTGCCGCCTTCGGCATCGTGGATATTCCCGGTGTAGACGTATTGCAAGCCGGTCTCCAGCGCGATTTTCCGCGAGCGGTGCAGCGTGGCGGGTGGCGTCGGCGGCACATCGGTCATCTTGTGGTCGGGATGAAACGCGGTGAAGTGCAATGGAACCGCGGGCCCGAGTTCCCGCATGATCCACGCGCACATCGCCGTGACCTCCTCCACGGAATCGTTCTTGCCGGGTATCAGGAGCGTGGTGATCTCGAACCAGACATCGGTTTCGTGCTTGAGATAGACGAGCGTGTCGAGCACCGGTTGCAGGCGCGCACCGCACAGCCTGAAATAGAACTCGTCCGTGAACGCCTTCAGATCGACGTTCGCGGCGTCCATCTTCGCGTAGAACGCCCGCCGCGGCGCGTCATGCATGTAGCCGGCGGTGACGGCAACCGTTTTTACGCCCTGTGCGCGGCACGCATCGGCGACATCCATTGCATATTCGGCAAAAATTACCGGATCGTTATAGGTGAATGCGACGCTCTTGCAGCCGCCAGCGAGCGCGGCCTGCGCGATGGCGGCAGGCGTGGCCTGATCGGCGAGCCGGTCCATGTCCCTAGATTTGCTGATGTCCCAGTTCTGGCAGAACTTGCACGCGAGATTGCAGCCGGCGGTGCCGAAGGAGAGCACGCTCGAACCGGGATAAAAATGATTGAGCGGTTTCTTCTCGATCGGATCGATGCAGAAGCCCGACGACCGGCCGTAAGTGGTCAATAGCATCCAGTCGCCGACGCGCTGGCGCACGAAACACGCGCCACGCTGGCCTTCGTGCAGGCGGCAGTCGCGCGGACACAGATCGCACTGCATGCGTCCGTCGTCGAGCATGTGCCACCAGCGGCCGGCGTAGCTCATGGGATCAGTCCGCTGCCGCTTCGCGCCACTTGCTTACCGTGTAGCGCGACAGTTTTACCGTGGCGTCCCAGAAATCGAACGGCAGTCCGGCTTTGTGTTTCAACTGGCCCATGAAAACGCGCGGGTCGCCGAAGTGTTCCCATACCTGCGGCAGGAAAGTACTGCGGTGATGGCCGTAGTGAAAGATCACGCCATCGATTTCCGGACGCAATTGCGCAAGTGCGCCGGCTTCGTCACGAAAGCTCATCGGCGAGACGGCAGACAGCACCGATACTTCGACGGATATCGCCCCAAATTCTGCCGGTGTGATCGGTTTGAAGCGCGGATCGCGGAACGCCGCCGCTACCGCATTGGCTTTGACGTCAGCGCCGAGCGCGCGGTGCGCTTCAAGCGTCCCGATGCAGCCGCGCAAATTGCCCTGCATCATCAGCGTGACGAAGGACGCGCCCGTACTATCGAGCCAGCCTTCGGCGTCAGGCATGGCGCCGGGCAGGTCCAGTTGCGCCGCAATGGCGGCGCGCGCAAGGGGCAGCAACAGCCTGCCGGCATCCGACGGCACGGCATCCTCGTCGTCGTCGCCGTATAGCGATGCCGCCGGATCCAGGGGTTGCGCGCGCATGAGCGCGGCCAGGTCGGTGATGCGCGGTGAAGCGTGAAATGCAAACGCGCCGTAGCCGACGACGCGATTACGGTCGCCCGCTGTGTCGCCCGAGTTGCGCAGGTCGACGAGTTGAGGCGCCAGACCGCGTTTACGCGCGCTCAGGAGCAGGCCGTTGACCGGCGTTCCGCCGCAGGCCTGCGCGTGCGAGATGCCGGTGCGAAGGTCAAGGATGGCTTGCGCGGTTACCCGGTCCGCAGCCTGCGCGTCGCGGTGGTTGAGGTAGTGCGACAGGTCGGAGCTGATTACGATAAGCGTTTCGACCCCGCCCCACACCGTATCGAGCACCTGCTCGACTTCCTCCGCGGTGGCATCGCCGACCGCGAGCGGAACCAGAGTGAACGCGCCGAGCACGGACTGCAGAAACGGCAGTTGCACTTCAAGCGAGTGTTCGAGCGCGTGCGCCGCGGCGCTCACCGTTACCTGCGGCAAGCGTCTCAGCGCGGCAACCGCCGCTGCGTCAACCGGGATATTGCCGAGCGGCGTTGCCAGCGCGTCCGCATCGGGCAGGGCGAACCCGCGCACGGGCACGCGATGCACCGGACCGAGCAGGACGACGCGTTTTATCATATCGCGCGCGGGCGCGAGGCGCGCGTAAACCGATGCCGCGACCGGACCGGAATAAACGTAGCCGGCGTGAGGCGCAATGATCGCCTTGGGTACGGGCTTGCCGCGTGCCGCACCCGCGGCATGCGCCAGCATCGACGTAACGTCGCGCGCGAGTTCGGCCGCAGCGGCCGGATAAAAAGTTCCCGCAACGGCGGGTGCTCGTACGGTAATCACATGGTCCTCATAGGCGCCGATTATAAGGTGTGGCTGCGTCGCGGAATATCAAGTTCCAAAGCGGGGATTCCGGCAATGTTCATCGATGATCTTCCGCGTACCGGCAGAGGATTGCAAATCGGGCGGCCGCACAGGCGCGAGTAACGCATTGAACTGCTGATACAATCGCCGCTGAACCCACCTTCCCCATGCCAACGTCGAAACTGTTTGCCCTGATTCCCGCCGCCGGCAGCGGCGCGCGCATGGGCGCTGACCTGCCCAAGCAATATTTGCCACTTGCCGGCAAGCCATTGCTTTATCACGCGCTGGGCGGCCTGTGCGAAAACCGCGCAGTCGAGCGCGTGTTCGTGGTGCTGGCGCAGGGGGACAAGCATTTTGCGCAGCATGACTGGCAGCCATTTGCAGCGAGGTTCGAGCCGCTTTATTGCGGGGGGGAAACGCGCGCGGCAAGCGTGTTCAACGGGCTGCTTGCGGCGCGCGACTCAATCAACGCCGACGACTGGGTGCTGGTACACGATGCGGTAAGACCGTGCCTGGCAGCGGACGCGCTCGAACGGCTGATCTCGACGCTGCAAGGCGAGCAGACGGGAGGTTTGCTCGCGCTGCCGGTGGTGGATACCTTGAAACGCGGCGATGCGGGGGCGTACGTGGTGCGCACCGAGGCGCGTGACAATTTATGGCAGGCGCAGACGCCGCAGATGTTCCGCTACCGCCTGCTGCTCGAAGCGCTGCGCGCGCTCGATCCGGCGGCGGCAACCGACGAAGCGCAGGCGATCGAGCACCTGGGATTGCATCCCAAACTCGTGATGGGCGACAGCCGCAACCTGAAAGTCACGTATCCGCAGGATCTCGAACTTGCGGCGCTGATTCTTGATTCGATGAGGTTGGCATGAGGATAGGACAGGGTTTCGACGCGCACGCGCTGGTGAGCGGGCGCAAGCTCGTCATCGGCGGCGTGACGATACCGCATGACCGGGGTTTGGACGGCCATTCGGACGCTGACGTGTTGCTGCACGCGATCTGCGATGCGCTGATCGGCGCCGCCGCGCTGGGCGACATCGGCAGGCATTTCCCGGACAGTGATCCCGGATACAAAGGCATCGACAGCCGCAAGCTGTTGCGTGAGACGGCCGCGCTATTGGCGGCTGGCGGCTGGCGGGTGGTCAATCTGGACACGACCATCATTGCGCAGGAGCCGCGCATGGCGCCGCATATCCCGGCCATGATCGCCAATATCGCGGCCGATCTGGGCGTTGCGCCGGGGGACGTCAGCGTCAAGGCGAAGACCACCGAGAAGCTCGGCTTCATCGGTCGCGGGGAAGGCATTGCCGCCGAGGCGGTGGCGTTGATCGCCCCGCTCGTTTCCTGACCCGGTGGTGGAGCGCAACTGACGCCAACCCGCCCGCCCGGAACCGAGCGCGTTTTTTTCGCACTGTGGCCGGATGATGCGCTGCGCACTGCGCTCTTCGCGCTGGCGCAAGCCTGGTATCTGCGCTGCGGCGGCCGCGTCACGCGCCGCGAGAATCTGCATATGACCCTGGTATTCGTTGGCAACGTCGAGGCGCGCGAGCTTGCCCTGCTCAGTGACGTCGCTGCGCGGCAGGTGGTGAGTCCATTCGATCTTGAAATAAACGCAGGCGCGTATTTCAAACGCAATCGCATCGCATCGGCGGGACCCGCGTCGCCGCCTGGCGTCCTGACGGACCTCGTTGCCGGGCTGCAAGGTTCGTTGCGCAGCAGCGCGATTGCATACGATGCGCGTCCCTACGTGCCGCACGTTACCTTGCTGCGCGATGCGCGGCAGGCGCCACCGCCACTGATCGAGCCACCGCTCGCCTGGCGCGTCGAAGCGCTGTGTCTCGTACGCTCGCAACCCGGCGTTGCGGGTGTCACTTACGAGGTGGTCGCCCGCTCGCTGTCGGCTTGAAGTAACACGACGGTGCACTGCGATTACGTCCCAGGCTCTGTTCGCAGCCAGGGTGGAGCGTCGCGCAACCCGGGGACAGGGAATCCGGAATTCGTTTCATTGCATCGGTGCCGGGCTTGGCAACCGCTCCCCGGAATGCGCTGCGCTCCTTCCGGGCTACGTGATCGACGCACGTGCAGCAACGTTTCCCTGCCAGGGGTCGAGGCGTGTTTCGTCTGCGTGAGCCGCGCAACGCGTTAACGCGGGGATTGGTCCTTTTTGGCCGGAACCGGTTTGCCGGCCGCGGCTTTTTTCGGCGGGGCAGGGGACTCACGCAACTGCGCCACCAGTTGCATCACACCCTCGACGAAACTTTGCTGCGGGTGTTCGCGGCAGTAGCGGTCGAAGTGCTGGTAGAGTTCGTCGCCGCTGGGAAACGCGCCAACCCTGACCTGGTGCGCGGGATTCGCATAGTTATGGCCCGACACAAAACCGCGCGCCCAGAATTCATACTGCGCGCGTATCAGCCGGTTGCCCGCTGACCCCGTCCACGCCGCGCATGACGCATTTTCCGCGGTGAACACGATATTGATGGGTTGCGCCGGCTGTGCCGCAATCGACGGCAACGTCGCCAGCGTCATCGCGGCAACGACAAAAATCGCTTTCACGTTATTCTCCAGTACACTCTGACTTGCCAGTGAGCATGCTAGCAGTTTTCAGCGCCCGGGGTCGACCGTCCCGCGCATGATTCCGGGCGCCGGGGCGCCGCGCTTGTATATAATGAATGCGAACGCGTCAAATACGGAGCGCCTAATGGAACACTACGTCGCGGTATTTCAGCGCAGCGCGGGCGATACGGGCGCGAGCGGCGATCACCTCTTGCTGCCGGGGTGGGGCGCAACGCAATGGCGCAAGCTCATCGCGGTGACGACCCCGCGGCTGTACAAGGCGAGTGAGATGATCATTCAGCGCGGGGGGGACGACCACGTGCTGTACTTTGTCGCCGCGGGGGCGCTGGAAGTCGGCGTGAACTATGTCGATGGCATCAGCATCACCCCGCTCGCCAAGGTGGGAGCCGGCAGCGTCATCGGCGAGCAGTCGTTCTTTGATGGCCAGCCGCGCTCGGCCAACGTGTGGGCGACGACCGACGGTGAATTATTGTGCCTGACGCAGGAGAAGTATCGCGAACTTGCCGCGGAGGAGCCAGCGCTGGTGCGCGAATTGCTTTTTGCGCTCGGCCGCATTCTGTCCCTGCGGCTGAGAAACACTTCATTGCGCGTGCGGCGCTGATGATGCACGGCCGGCAGTTGATTCATTGTTTTGCGCCAGGGGATGGAAACTCAACCCGTACTTCGAGCCCGCCGCCACCTCGCGCGAGCAGGCGAACGCTGGCACCGTGTATTTTGGCGATGCGATCGACAATCGCGAGCCCGAGTCCGGAGCCGGCCGTACTGCGTGCTTCATTCATCCGCGTGAATGGCTGCATCATGCGTTCGGCGTCGGCTGCCGGGATGCCCGGGCCGCGGTCAAGTACCGATAAGCGCACGCGGCCATTTTCAGCCGCCGTTTCAATTTCGACGTCCTCCCCGCCGTGCCGCAAGGCGTTATCGATGAGGTTGGTCAGCAGGCGCTGGATTGCCAGCGCCTGAATTTTCAGCACAGGCAAAGCGCCGGTCCGCGCGCTCACCCGTCGGCCCTGGCGCCGGTAGCGCTCGAGCACCGAGTTCACGACTTCATTCAAATCGGTTTCGGCGACCGCGCCGTGCTCTCCGCTCACGCGCGCGAAATCAAGAAACTGGCTGATCACCGCGTCGATATCCTCGACGTCCTGCACCATACCCTCTTTGAGGGCCGCATCGGCCTCGCTATTGAGCATCTCGACACCGAGCCGGATACGGGAAAGCGGCGTGCGCAGATCGTGCGACACGCCCGCCAGCAGCAGCGCGCGGTCCGCGTCGGCGCGTTTAAGATCGCTTGCCATCTGGTTAAATGCGCGCGACAGGGTCTGGATTTCGGCCGGCCCGGACTCCGGCACCGGCGCCGGCGTCTTGCCGCTGCCGATTGCCGCTGCCGCACGCGTCAGTTCGCGCAGCGGCCGGTTGATGCGTGACACGATGAAGAATGCCCCGGCGAGCGAAAGGATCAATATCAGCGCGCCCCACCCGGCCCAGCGCAATTGCTCGGCGCGCTCGATCCGCTCGCGCGGCAACCGTACCCAGTATTCAAGATCGTCGATTTTGAAACTCACCCACACCGCGCGTGCGCTATCGCGGGTGACGAGCAGTTTCGTATCGTCGCCAAGCCGGCGTTTTAGGTCGACCGTGATCATTTGCGTCAACGGACTATCGGGCAGCGGCTCAACCACCTCGCCGGGTTTGGAGGCATACACCTGGATGGCTTCCTGCTGCGACAAGTCGCGCAGCAGGTCGAGGCGCTTCGCGGGGTCGCCGGTGATGAGCGCCGAACGCGTCAGGTTTACCACGCTCGCGATTTGCCGCGCGACCTGCTCCGCGCGCGGTTCGCGCTCGGCGACGCGGAAGATCTGCAGCGAGGCGAAATGGCCGGCTACCATCAGCAGCGCCAGCAGCAGCACCGTGCGCCACAGCAGGCTGCGCGGCAAGAGTGTCATTGGGCGTGAGCGGTGAAGCGGAAGGCGCACGGATGATTCAACGCGCGCGGCGCGATCGCTGTGCGCCTCACGTCCTACCCCTCACGCTGCACTCGTCACTTCGTCCCGTCAGGAATGAAAACATAACCGAATCCCCACACCGTCTGGATATAAGCAGGCTTGGCGGGGTCCGTCTCGATGAGTTTTCGCAGGCGCGAGATTTGCACGTCGATCGAGCGGTCGAATGCACCGAACTCGCGGCCGCGCGCGAGCTCCATAAGCTTGTCGCGCGACAGCGGCGTGCGCGGGTGTTGAACCAGCACCTTCAGGAGCGCGAATTCGCCGGTCGTCAGAGACAGCGGTTCGCCATTGCGCGCAAGGCTGCGCGTGCCCAGATTAAAGCTGAACTCGCCGAATGGGACTATTTGCTGTTCGGCGGTCGGCGCACCCGGTGGCTGGACCGCCGGCGCGCGCCGCAGCACGGCCTGGATGCGGGCGACGAGTTCGCGCGGGTTGAACGGCTTCGGCAGATAGTCATCGGCGCCTACTTCGAGGCCGACGATGCGGTCGACGTCGTCACCCTTGGCCGTCAGCATGATGATAGGGATTTTGTCGCCGAGGCCGCGCAGGCGTCGGCAGATCGACAGCCCGTCTTCGCCGGGCATCATCAGATCGAGCACCATCAGATCGTAGCGTTCGCGCGCGAGCCAGCGGTTCATGTCGTTGCCGTCGGCAACCGCGCGCACGGCGAATCCCTGTTCGCCGAGGTAGCGATTCAGGAGTTCCCGCAAGCGCGCGTCGTCATCGACGACGATGACGCGGGTCTTGTTTTCAGCCATGGCCGCAATCCTAGCGGTTTGCCCGCTGCGATTCCACCTTTTTGGTAAGCGTTTGTGGCGGTTGGGCGACGCGGCAACAATTTGTTACAAAAATATGCTCCGAGCTAACAAACTGCTTACATGGGCGGCGTAATATGGGCCAACGTTGAAATCAGGACGGCCTCAGACGGGATATTTGGACTGCGCGAGGCCAAGTGAGGCAAATCAGCCGTCGGCGTGGAGCAAATGCAGGAACCTTGCGATAGCGGCATGACGAGGCGATTGCGGCGGCGACCCTAATGCCGACGGTATGCACATTTATGATGATAGCGGAAAATCAGACGGGCTGGCGGTGCTAACGTGTTTTCCAAATGGAGTGCGGGCGCATGAAAATTCTCATTGGTACGGTCCTTGCGCTAGCGGTGCTGGCGACACAGCCGGCCGCTGCCGGATCGTGGCGCGGGGCGGGTGGTGGCAGGATGGACGTGCAGATGCAGCAGCGGCCGGGCGGATATCAGCGGCAACCTCAACCGCAACGTCAACCGCAGCGCGAGTTTCAGCGTCCCGAGCGGGCGCCTGACCGGCGCCCCGATGGCAGGCTGACGGATGAAGAGCGGCGTGACCTGCACCGCGATCTTGATCGCGCCAGCCGTGAAATCTACAAAGGCCGGCGCTAGCCGGCAGCGCGCGAAACACAGCGCGGGTCTGGGACGGAACGGCTGTGGTATTGGTCAATGTTTGTGGTCAGCGTGGCGCCCGCCGCATGACTGTCCGTGACAATCACACCCCCTCGGTTCGAGACGCGACCAGCCCTATCAGTTTGTTGAAAATCGGCAAAGACTGTCATTGCGAGGAGCCAACGGCGACGAAGCAATCTCGTAACTCTTTGATTGCGCAAAATACAAGATTGCCGCGCTGCGCTCGCAATGACAGCATGTTTCAAGAAACTCCCATTGCTGTCCAGCGTGAGGCCGTAGCCGCGGCCATGGCGCGGGTCCGGTGCGCGCTGGTGTTCTGCTGGCTGTTGCTGCCGGCGCTGGCGATCGCAGCAGCGCCGATGGGAGTCGATGAAGCGCGGCAGCTGTTGAATCGCACCAGCTTATCCGCGCACCCCGACGATATTCGGGCATTCGCCAGACTCACACGCGAGCAGGCGGTCGACCAATTGCTCGCGGGGACGGCGCACAAGGCCGGCACGCCGGCGCCGGCGTGGAGCAACAACTTCGAATCGTTGCGCCGGCTGCGGGACATGAGCGAGGAGCAGCGCAAACTCGCCCAGCGCGAGCAAATCGAGAAAGGCGCGGAACTGCGCGCATGGTGGATGACCGAGATGCTGACGACACCATCCCCGCTGACCGAAAAGATGGTGCTGTTCTGGCATAACCACTTCGTGTCCAGCCTGCGCAAAGTCAGGTCGCCCGTCCTGATGTACCGGCAGAACTTATTGCTGCGCCAGCATGCGCTCGGCAATTTCGGCGATCTGTTGCACGCGGTCGCCAAAGATCCGGCGATGGTCGTTTATCTGGACAGCGCCTCGAATCGCAAGGCTCAGCCCAACGAAAATTTTGCGCGCGAGGTGATGGAACTCTTCACCCTCGGCGAGGGAAACTATGGTGAAAACGATATCAGGGAGGCCGCCCGCGCGTTTACCGGCTGGAGCCTGGACCCTGACACGGGCGAATTTTTGGTGCGGCCGCAGATTCACGACGAGGGTATGAAAACCGTGCTGGGCCGCAGCGGCAACTTTGATGGCGACGCGGTGCTCGACATTCTGCTCGCCCAACCGCAGACGGCCGAGTTTATCGTCGCCAAGATGTGGCGGGAATTCGTGTCGCCGTCGCCCGCTCCGGCGGAAGTCAAACGCATCGCCCGCATGTTTCGCGACAACCGCTACAACATCAAAGTTGCATTGCGCGCGCTGCTGACTGCGGACGCTTTCTATGCGCCGGAAAACCGCGCCGTTCTCGTGAAATCGCCCATCGATCTGATCGTCGGCACGCTGCGCCAGTTCCGCATCGAGACCGGCGAGATGCTGCCGTTCCTGTTCGTGGCGCGCCAGCTTGGCCAGGACCTGTTTGCTCCACCCAATGTCAAGGGCTGGCCCGGCGGCGAAGCGTGGATCAACAGCGCGACGCTGCTGCAGCGCAAGCAACTGCTTGAACGGCTGTTTCGGGGGCAGGAAGCGGGGCCGGCACGGGTGGCTATGCAGCGTGACGCCGGTAGCGATGTGAAAGGCATCGGCAAGGCCGGCGACGGCAAAGAGCGGTTCGTCCGCGCGATGCTGGACATACGCTTCGACGGCGATAAATGGCTGTCCCAATTCCCGGCTGGCGACGCGTTGCTGGTCAAAGTCGTGCTCGCTGCCGATCCCGCCAGCCCGCCGGGCGCGACGGCGCAGGGTACGGACATGCTTAGACAGTTGGTATTGGATCCCGTGTATCAGTTGAAATAAGGGGCAAACTCTTGGAGCGAAGAGAATTTCTCGGCGCGATGGGCGCCGCCGTGGTTGCAGGGTGGTTGCCCGGCCGCGCCTGTGCGGACCCGGCGGGGCGCTACGACAACCTTCTCATCCTGGTCGAGTTAAAGGGCGGTAACGACGGCTTGAACACCGTGGTGCCATATGCCGACGGCGAGTATTACAGCCTGCGGCCGCGGATCGCCATTGCGCGCGACCAGGTGCTGCAACTCGATAGTCGAAGCGGATTGCATCCGGCGCTGCAGCCGCTGATGGGAATGTGGCAGAACCGCGAACTCGCGGTGGTGCAAGGCGTCGGTTATCCGGGCGCCAACCTGTCGCATTTCCGCTCGATAGAGATCTGGGATACGGCGTCGAAGAGCACCGAATACCTGCGCGACGGCTGGCTGGCGCGCGCGTTCGCCGCGGCGCCGGTGCCCAAATCGTACGCCGCGGACGGCGTCGTCGTTGGCTCGGGCGAAATGGGTCCGCTGGCCGGCGGCGGGACGCGCGCGCTGGCACTGACCAACACCGAACAGTTTCTGCGGCAGGCCAGATTGGCAGGCGGCGAAGGCGCTTCGCGCAACCCCGCACTCAGCCACATTCTCAAAGTCGAACGGGACGTCATGCAGGCGGCCGCCCGTCTTAATATGGATTACGCGTTGCGCACGGAGTTCCCCAACCATCCGTTCGGCAACGCGTTGAAGACCGCCGCGCAGGTGATTGCAAGCAAGGCGGGCGTTGCGGTGGTCAAGGTCACGCACAATGGCTTCGATACCCACAGCGGCCAGCAGGGCACGCAGCAGCGGCTGCTCAGGGATCTCGCGGATGGGCTGGTGGCAATGCAAATGGCGATGCAGGAAATCGGCCGCTGGGACACGACGCTGGTGATGACTTACTGTGAATTCGGCCGGCGGCCGAAGGAAAACCAGAGTGGCGGCACGGATCACGGTACCGCCAACGCCCACTTTGTACTCGGCGGCCGGGTCAAAGGCGGGCTTTACGGCCCGCCGCCGGCGCTCGCCCGGCTGGACGGCAATGGCAATTTGCCGTTTGCGATCGATTTTCGCGATCTCTATGCCACCGCGCTGGAGCGGTGGTGGGGCCTCAACGCGACGACCGCGCTGAATGGCAGGTTCAGTCCGGTCGACGTTTTGAAGGCGTAATGCGCGCGGCTATACCCCTAGGCTGCGATTCATGGGATAGGGAGCGACGGCCGGCCGGTCGGCGAGGGGGCATATCTGATGCCATGCGCATAGGCGGCAGCCCGCTGGCAAACGACGAATGACCTTTTTACGTCACATTTGAGCCGCAGACCCCTGATTTCATATATCATTACAGCCGAGCGAGGGGCCGCGGCAGCAAACGGGGACGCGGCGTGGTAGATCAAGTGTGAATATCAAATCGAAAGACACACCATGCTTGCAACGAGAATTCGCCAAAAAGACGGCATTTTTTACTTTGCCAGTTGTCCTGCCAAAGACATTCTGAACAAAGTACGTTTTATCAGCCGCTATTATGGCGAGGATGAGCAGATAGCGGCGCAGACCGTTCCGCAGAACGACGAGATTGCGCAATTCATCGCGCGCATCGAACGCAACGACGCGGCGTTCCAGCGCGTCGTATCGCGCGCCAAGGTCAGATCGCTGAAGAATTTTTACGAAATGGCCGTTACGCAGCCGCCGATTCCCGGCACGGTTTTGCTGTTTACGAGCGATAAACTGAATTTTCGCGCGCTCGAAGGCCAGGATCAGGTGGGCCACCTGCAGGAACCGACATCGAAATACCTGATTATCGACGGTCAGCATCGGCTGGCGGCGTTGCGCTTTTACCTGACCGAACATCCCGAAGAAGCCAAAGGCATCGATGTGCCGTGCGTGATTTTCGACGGCCGCAGCGAGGACTTCGCGGCCGAGATGTTCGTGATCATCAACTCGACGCCGACGCGCATCAACAAGAGCCATCTGGTCGATCTTTACGAGCGCGTGTCGTGGGCGGATCCCGACCGGCGCTTTGCCGCGCGGCTGGTCGACAGTCTTTACAGCGAATCGGACAGTCCGCTGCGCTACCGCATCAACCGGTTGGGCGGCCGCAGCCTGAAGGACAAGTGGATACTGCAGGCGGAGCTATTCAACGAACTGTACCGCTGGGTGCGCACGGACTGGAAGAAGATCAAGCAGGCAACCAACAGCTACCGTGAAGCCGAAAAATACTACGAGGTCGTGCGCGATTTCCTCAAGGCGGCGCAGCGGGTGTGGGGCGATACGTGGGCGAACGACGGCTATATGGTCACGAAGCCGGTTACGCTGAAGGCGCTGATCCGGGTGTGCGCCGATCTCGCGCGCGAGGACGCGGATCCGGTCGACGGCCGCGTCAAGCGGTGGGAAGACCGCCTGAGCGTCTGGGTCGACCAGCAGAAGGCGTTCAAAACCGAAGGCTTCTACGAGCGTTTCCCCGCGAAGGGAGAGGTCGAGCGCGTTGCGCGGATACACCGCGATCTGGCGCGTGCGGCGGGTATTGAAGTGAAAAGCCTGGCCAAGTCCGGTTAGGGACTCTAAGGCGCAACCGGCGGACGCCCGTCGTTGCCGCCGCCGTCTTTATAGAGGCGGCCACGGTCCGCGACGCGCCGATCACGCGCCACGTGCATGACCGGAATGCCATAACCGCAACTGGTCATCGTGTTTTCGATCTCGACTTCAATGACCTGGCGGGGCGCGCCTTTTAACTCCTGGGCCGGATGCTGCAATAAGAGGCCCGCGAGCGGCGAGTCAGCCAGCGGCGTAATGCGCGCCGTGCCGAACAGGCGCACGGCGGCAGCGTTTTCTTCGTCGAATGAACAGATCATCACCGTAATCGGACCGCCGGCGCTGCAGTGTCGCGCAGTTTCATTGCCCGAGCCTTTGTAATCCAGGTACGCGACCCGGTTGGGGCCGAGTATGTGCAACGGGACGCCACCCTTTACCGAGACATTCACCGCGCCAACGCCGTGGGGCCCGCATGCAAGGTCGGGGTCGGCGGAAGCAACGAAAAACAGCCGCGCATCGCGTATCAGCGCAGCCTGCTCGTCGGTGATCGAAGGGTGATATGTAGCCATGTATATTTTTTCCCCGGGACAAAGTCGGCGATTCTGGACTTTCGCTAAACCCCGAGTTGGTCCGCCAGATCAGGAAAACTCGCGGCATTTATGTCAAATGCCGGTTCCGGGCTCAGATCAGGATGCCGGCCTTTGCCGTTTTCAAGCGGGCGCAAGACCAGCGCGGTCCTGAGTCCTTGCAGTGCAGCATGGCGCAGATCGTCCTTGTGCGCTGCCACCATCATGACCTCCCCCGGACTCAGTCCGAGTATGTCGGCCGCCCCGAGATAGGCTTCGGGATCCGGTTTGTAGTGATGGAAAATCTCCGCCGACAAAATCAAATCCCACGGCAGTCCGGCATGCTTGGCCATATTGTTGAGCAGCGCAACATTGCCGTTCGAAAGCGTTGCGATGGTGTAGCTTTTCTTCAGGCGCTTCAGACCGCGCACCGAATCAGGCCAGGGCTTGAGACGATGCCAGGCGCGGTTGAGGTGGACTTTTTCGTTTTCCGTGAGCGATGTGATTTTGAATTTGACCAGAATGTCGTCGAGGATCATGCGATGCAGATCGTCGATCTTCGTCCACGGCAATTCGCCGCTGGCCACGCGGTTCATCGCCGGCCGGTAACCTGCGCGCCAGGCATCGGCAAATTTGACGGCATTGACGCGCAATCCTTTCTGGCGCGCGAGTTCACGGACTTCGCGCGCGATGCTGCCGCGCCAGTCGACCACCGTGCCGAAAACGTCGAACGTGAGGGCTTTGACCGCCGCGAGTTCGGGCTTCATTTGGACGCCACGCACATGATTTCGACGAGAGTGTCGGACGAACCCAGACGCGCTTCGACCGTCGCGCGAGCCGGCGAGTGCCGCGGGTCCATCCACGCCATCCACGCTTCGTCCATTTTGGGCTTCAGGCGCATATCGGCCACGTAAATCACCGCCGACAGTATTCTGGATTTATCGCTGCCGCCACGCGCGAGCAGTTTGTCGATCTGCTGCAGGATGCTGGCGGTCTGTTCTTGCATGCCCGCCTGCGTGTCCGCGCCGACCTGACCGGCGAGGAAAAGCATGCCGTTGTATTCGACCATGTCGGACAGGCGCTGGTCGGGATCGTAGCGGACAATGTCTGCGCTCATTGCATGTGCTCCACGGCGTTGAAATTGATTACTGCGCGGCGGTGACCATGATTTCGACCAGCGTGTCGGGTGTGCCGAGCCGCGTTTCAACCGTTGCGCGCGCAGGCGGATTCTGCGGATCGATCCACGCCATCCACGCTTCGTCCATCCCGGGTTTCACGCGCATGTCGGCCACGTAGACCACCGCGGACAGCAGGCGCGATTTGCTGCTTCCGGAAAGTTTCAGCAGTGCATCTATCTTGCCGAGAATTTCCTCGGTCTGGCCTTTGCTCGACGCACTGCGGTTGTCCGCGGTGGTGCCGGCGAGGTAAACGACCCCGTTATGGATGACTGCATGGCTCAGCCGCGCGTTTGATTGATGGCGTACGATGGTGCTCATGGCAAAACTCCCTGGATAAGTTTATCGGGCCGGAAAGCGGATGCGGGTTCATGTTGTGATCGGGAATTGTGCATTGTATCGAGCATTCGCCGCAAGTGCGGTTGGTGCGCGCCGGTGCGGTTACAATAAGCGATGCGCCGAAAATCCGCCTGTCGCACGGGCACGCCGCAACCCGTCGTCGAGCGCCTGAACCAGGCCATCGTGGCCGTGCTGAACGCCCCTGAGTCGCGGAAGCGCTTTACGGACCTTGGGCTGGAGACGGTTGGCAATTCGCCGGCGCAGGCGACGAAGCTGGTTGCCGGCGAGATGGACCTGCGGACCGCGGTGATCAAGGCGGCGGGCGTCAAGGCGGAATAGGGGATGGAGCGGTTCGCCACTGCAATAACGTTTTTGGAGATTCCGATGGCAAATGACAGACTCCCGCTCGCCGGCATCCGCGTTGTCGAGTTCGTGCACGTGATAATGGGCCCGAGCTGCGGGCTGGTGCTGGCCGACCTGGGCGCGGACGTGATCAAGGTGGAGCCGCTCGATGGTGATCACACGCGCAAGCTTACCGTATCGGGCGCGGGCTTTTTTCCGACGTTCAACCGCAACAAAAAAAGCATCGCGGTCGACCTCAAGTCGCAAGCGGGGCAGGAGATAGTCTTAAAGCTGATCAAAAGCGCGGACGTCGTCACCGAAAATTTCCGTCCGGGCGCCATGGACAAGCTGGGGTTCGGCTACGACGCGCTGAAAAAGATGCAGCCCGAACTGATCTACTGCTCGCTCAAGGGATTTCTCGCCGGGCCGTATGAAAACCGCGCGGGGCTCGACGAGACCGCGCAGATGATGGGCGGACTTGCGTATATGACGGGGCCCGTGGGCCGGCCGCTGCGCGCGGGCGCCTCGGTCAACGACATCATGGGCGGCATGTTCGCGGCGATCGCGATTCTCGCGGCGATCGTCGAGCGCAGGGACACCGGCCGCGGGCAGTACGTGAAGAGCGCGTTGTTCGAGAACTGCGCTTTTCTGATGGGGCAGCACATGACCGAGGGTTTCATGACCGGCAAGCCGGTGGTGCCGATGCCCGACCGCATACGCGCGTGGGCGGTTTACGATACGTTCCGGACGAGCGACGGTGAACTGGTGTTCGTCGGCGTCGTCACCGACACGCAATGGAAGATTTTCTGCGACGCATTCGGTCTCGCCGATCTGTATGCCGATCCGGCGTTGAAGACCAATCCGCAACGCGTCGAAGCGCGGCCGCGCGTCATTCCCGTCGTGACCGCGTTGTTCGCCAGGATGACCAAGCAGGAATTGCTCGCGAAATGCGAGAAGCTGGGGCTGCCGTTTGCGCCGATCACGCGGCCGGAAGACCTTTTCAACGATCCGCATCTCAAGGCGTCCGGCGGGCTCGCCGACATCACGCTGATGAACGGTGTAAAGACGCAGGTGCCGATAATGCCGATCGAGATGGACGGCCGCCGCTTCGGCACGCGCCTGGATCTGCCGAAGGTCGGCGAGCACACGCGCGAAACGCTGGCGGGGCTCGGTTATACGACGCGGGAAGTCGAGCAGTTGATCGAGGACGGCGCCGTGCGTGCGGCATAGTCGCTCTGGACTGCAATTCAAATCGAGGGCGGCGCAGCCGATCTGATCGTTGCGCACGGGCGGGGTGAGAGGATGTCGTTAGTTTCGATCGAAGCGTTGACCAAACTCGCCACGGACGCGCTGCGCGCCAGCGGTGCGTCGGAGTCGGCGGCGCGCATCACTGCGAAATATCTGGTTGCCGCCGATGTGCAGGGGCTGGGCACGCATGGCGTGGCGCGCGTGCCGACGTACTGCGGCCATCTCAAGTCCGGCCGCGCGCGCGGCGATGCGGTCGTGCGCATCGTCAACGAAAAATCCGCGGCGTGTCTCATCGATGCGGGCGACGGTCTTGGGTTCGAGCCGTGCGAAATCGCGCTCGAGCAGGCCATCGGGCGTGCGCAAAAATATGGCGTCGGCTTTGCCGGAGTGACCCGCAGCCATCATTGCGGCGCGCTGGGAATACTGCTCGAAGCCGTCGCTGCGCGAGGCATGATCGGACTCGCCTTCAGCAATGCTTCCGCCGCGATCATGGCGTGGGGCGGCAAACGGCCGTTGTTCGGCACCAATCCGGTGGCGGCGATATTCGCCAGGAAGGACGCCCCGCCGCTGGTCATCGACATGTCGCTTACGCAAGTCACGCGCGGCCAGATCATGCTGTATGCGAATGCCGGCAAGCCGATACCCGAGGGCTGGGGCATGGACAAGGACGGCAACCCGACCACCGATGCGCAGAAGATACTCGTCGGCGGCAGTTTGCACGCGGTCGGCGGACTGAAAGGCACGATGCTCGCACTCGCCGTCGAGTTGTTGTGCTGCGCGCTCACGGGCGCGGCGCTGTCGCATGAAGTCGGGTCGATTTATGTCAACGAAGGTGCGCCCATGAATCTGGGGCAGGCATTCATAGTGATCGATCCCGCGGCGCTGGC
>JAYWDM010000051.1:0-7884 GCA_043779885.1 Betaproteobacteria bacterium
ACGGTGCTCGACATCCGCGCCACGGGTCACGCGGCGGCGCCGCACATCTCGTGCGTCGCCTCGACCCGGGACAGCATCCGCGAATGGCTGCAACGCTACAAAGACCATGGCATCCGTCATCTGGTTGCGCTGCGCGGCGACTTGCCGTCGGGACTCGCCGCCGCCGGCGAATTCCGTTACGCGAACGAGCTGGTCGAATTCATCCGCACGGAATTCGGCGCGCATTTCATGATCGAGGTCGCCGCTTATCCCGAGGTTCACCCGCAGGCGAAAAGCGCACAGGATGATCTCGTGGCATTCAAGCGCAAAATCGATGCCGGCGCCGATTCCGCGATCACGCAATACTTTTACAATGCCGATGCCTACTACCGGTTCATCGACGACTGCGAAGCAATGGGCATCAACGTCCCCATCGTCCCCGGCATCATGCCGATCGGGCGCTTTATGCAGCTCGCGCGTTTTTCGGATGCGTGCGGCGCGGAGATTCCGCGCTGGATGCGCAAGAAACTCGAAGGTTATGGCGACGACACGGCGTCGATACGCGCATTCGGCCTCGATGTCGTCACGGCCCTGTGCGACGATCTGCTGCAAAATGGCGCGCCCGGCCTGCACTTTTACACGCTGAATCAGGCCGGCCCGACGAGCACGATCTGGCAGCGGCTGGGACTTTAGACGCCGGCCCGGGGATTAGCATCGTGAGTTTCTACGCGCCGCCACCCGTCATCACGGCCGAACTGTTCGCGGCGGTTCCCGACCGCCTGCATAAAAGCGGGGAACCGTCGACCTGGATAGACGCGAATCACCCCGGCTCGAAACTCGGCTCGTTTCTCGAAGGTCCGGCATTTGACCGCGCCGGCAATCTGTACGTAGTCGACATTCCGTTCGGCCGCATCCTGCGCTTCACACCCGGCGGCGAGTGCTCCGTCGCGGGCGAGTACGACGGCTGGCCGAACGGTCTCGCGATCCATCGCGATGGCCGCATCTTCATCGCCGATTACCGCCTCGGCATCATGGCGTTCGATCCGCAGACCGGCAAAGTTTCGCCCGTGATCACGCATTGCCAGTCGGAAAGCTTCAAAGGCTGCAACGATCTGACGTTTGCGCGCAATGGCGACCTGTACTTTACCGACCAGGGCCAGACCGGCGTGCACGATCCGAGCGGCCGCGTGTACCGGCTTACCGCGGGCGGCAAACTCGAGCGCCTGATCGACAACGGCCCGAGCCCGAACGGCCTCGCGCTCGATCCGGATGAAAAGGTCCTGTATGTCGCGATGACGCGCGCCAACTGCATGTGGCACCTGCCGCTCAAAGACGGCGGCGTGGCCAAAGCCGGCGTATTCGGTTATCTGCCCGGCATCCATGGCCCGGACGGGCTTGCGATGGATGAAGCCGGCAATCTCGCGGTGTGCCACGCGCGGGTCGGCATCGTGTGGCTTTTAAGTCCGCTTGGCGAGCCGCTTTTTCGCATCCAGGCGCAGGGCGGCATCAGCCGGCTGACCAACGCGGCCTACGGCGGCGCCGATCGTAAAACGCTGTACATCTGCGACTCCTACGGCGGGCGCATACTTGCCGCGAAGCTGCCGGTCGCCGGCGTGCAGCTCTTTTCGCATTGTCAGTGACTCAGGAGGCCAGTGTGATACAGGCAACCTGGAACGGCGCGGTTATCGCCGCAAGTGAGCACTGCGAAGTCGTCGAAGGCAATCAGTATTTTCCGGCGGACGCGGTCAAGCGTGAATTTCTGCGCGCGAGCAGCACCCATACCGTATGCGGATGGAAGGGCACCGCGAGCTATTACGATGTGGTCGTCAATGGGCAAACCAACCCCGATGCGGCGTGGTACTACGCGGACCCCAAACCTGCCGCCAACAACATCAAGGGCTGCATCGCGTTCTGGAAAGGCGTGAAAGTGCAGGCTTGAGCCGAGCGCAGCGAGGCGTCCGGGATTCCGCTTCAGCGGCCCGCGTTGCTTCGCCTCCCGCCTCACCGGCAATCAGGCCGCTTTTTTCTTTTTGGCTTGCGCCGCTTTTGCGTGCAACGCCGCATAAGCGCCGTGCGCCGCCGCTTCGGCGTCGCCCACATGAACCGGTTGCCCCATGTCGGACAGCACGGAACCGAGCGCCGACAGGCACAGCATCACGTTCTCGGGTTTGCAGGAGTAGCCCATGAGACCGATGCGCCAGATCTTGCCCGCAAGCGGCCCCAGACCGGCGCCGATTTCGAGATTGAATTCGTTGAGCAGCGTCTTGCGCACTTCGGCCTCGCGCGCGCGGATTGGCTCCGGTATGAGGATGGCGTTCATCTGCGGCAGGCCCGCGCCTTCTTTGACCAGGAACTTCAGCCCCATGGCCTCAAGGCCGGCTTTGAGCGCCAGGTGGTGGCGCAGGTGGCGCGCCCACGAGTTCTCGATGCCTTCCTCTTTCAGGATCAACAGCGCTTCGTGCAAAGCGTAAAGGCTGTTGGTCGGCGCGGTGTGGTGGTAAGTGCGCGTGGTCTCGCCCCAATAGCCGAGCAGAAGGTTCATGTCCATGAACCAGCTGTGGATCTTGTCCTTGCGCGCCTTCACGTGATCGACGACGCGTTCGGAGAACGACACCGGCGACAGACCGGGCGTGCACGACAGGCACTTCTGGCTGGCGGAATAAACCGCGTCGACGTTCCATGCGTCGACCAGCACGGGCGTGCCGGCAAGGGAAGTCACCGCATCCATGATCACCAGCGCGTCGTGCTTGTGCGCGATGTCGATCAGCGTTTTCGCATCCGACTGCACGCCGGTGGAGGTTTCCGCGTGCACGAACGCGACGAGACGCGCATCCGGATTTTTTCTGAGCGCATCTTCCAGCTTGTGCGGGTCGATCGGCTCGCCCCAGGCGTCTTCCACCACGATCGGCACGCCGCCGCAGCGCTCGACGTTTTCGATCATGCGGCCGCCGAATACGCCGTTACGGCACACGATCACTTTGTCGCCGGGCACGACCAGGTTGACGAAACAGTACTCCATGCCCACCGAACCGGGACCCGACACCGGGAACGTCAGCGGATGGCGGGTCTGGAACGTATACCGCAGGAGCGACTTCAGTTCCTCCATCATCTCGACGAAGACCGGGTCGAGATAGCCGATCGCCGGCAGGCTCATCGCCGCCATCACGCGCGGATTGATCTCGGAGGGGCCGGGGCCCAGCAGGGTGCGCTGCGGCGGATGAAACGAGTTGACGCGTTTGGCAGGTGCAAATTCGTTCATGATGTTATTTCCCGTAAGTAATGATCCGAACAAACTTTCGCCGTCCGGACGCGATTTCATCCGCAATGGCTTTCTGACGGTGGCTTCGTTGAGTACTTCGATGGCGGTGACCTGGCCGCTGGTGGCGTTTTCCACTTCCATCGCCCAGCGCGCCGGCACATACCCGGATTTCACCCAGTTATTGACGACGGCACGGTCGAGGCGGAGGCGGCGCGCGACTTCGGCTTGGGAGCCGAAAACGGCGACGAGACGGTCAGCGCAGTTCATGGTTGTTCTCAGGGCGAGAACTTACCATGACAAAACTATTTTGACAATATTGCCTTAATAGCTCAGCCGCGCCAGTTCAGAGTCAGCGCCTACTCCAACTGCGCGAAAGTCGTATATTCCTCATTCGGATCAAAGGCTTTATCGCCATCAGTGGAGGCCGTGCCGGTGGCCGCAACCGCTCCGAAATCGAAGAGTTCACGGTCGAGCAGATGGGAGGGCCGCACGTTCTGCAGGCTTCTGACTATGCTCTCGACGCGCCCCGGGTGGCGCTTTTCCCACTCGCGCATCAGCGCTTTGATTTGCTTTCTTTGCAGCGTCGGCTGCGAGCCGCACAGGTCGCACGGGATGATGGGAAACTGCCTTGCCTGCGCGTAGGCGGCGAGATCTTCCTCCTTCACATAAGCGAGCGGGCGGATCACGACGTGCGCGCCGTCGTCGGAAACGAGCTTGGGCGGCATCGCCTTCAGCTTGCCGCCGAAAAACAAATTGAGAAAGAACGTCTCCAGTATGTCGTCGCGATGATGGCCGAGCGCGATTTTGGTCGCGCCGATTTCGCCGGCGACGCGATACAGCACACCGCGCCGCAACCGCGAACACAGCGAGCACATGGTCTTGCCTTCCGGAATGATGCGCTTGACCACCGTATAGGTGTCCTGCACTTCGATCCGGTACGGCACGCCGAGTGCGGCGAGGTAATCGGGCAGCACGTGCGCGGGATAGCCGGGGTGACGCTGATCGAGATTGACCGCAATGAGCTCGAAATCAACCGGCGCATGCGCGCGGAGATTGAGCAGGACATCGAGCAGCCCGTAGCTGTCCTTGCCGCCCGAGAGACAGACCATGACGCGGTCGCCGGCGCGGATCATGTCGTAGTCGGCGATCGCCTGCCCGACCTGCCGGCGCAGGCGCTTGGCAAGCTTGTTCACCTCATAGGTCCGCCTGGGATCAGGAATGTTGCCCTCACCCTGGCGCTCGGACTCGTTACCGGCGTAGCCGGCCGTTTGCGGGAAGCTCACCACGGCCCGCCTCCCGCCCCCGACTGCTCCGCAGATGCCGTGTCGGCGGGGCCCCCTTCTCGATCCACACTTCCGCGCAACTGCGCCTCTACGCCCCCTTCTCGATCCACACTTCCGCGCAACTGCGCCTCTACGCCCCCTTCTCCCCCCGGGAGAAGGGCTGGGGATGAGGGCGCACGGTCTTTCGTGCCCGGGAGAAGGGTCGGGAATGAGGAACGGGGCGCGTTCACAGCGCGATGCTCCGGCCGCCGTCGACGGCGATTACCTGGCCCGTCACGTACGGCGCCGCCGAGACCAGAAAGTCGACCGCTTTCGCGATATCGTCGGGCTCGCCGGCGCGTTTCAACGCGGTCTGATTGACGATGCGCTGGCGTGACAGATCGTCCGACCACGTATCGTCCTCGGGCCACAGGATGGTGCCGGGTGAAACGCCGTTCACGCGCACTTCAGGGCCGAGTTCGCGCGCGAGCGAACGCGTGAGCGCGAGCAACCCGCCTTTGGCGACCGTGTAGACGACGTAATTTTTCATCGGAAACTCGGCGTGGATGTCGACGATATTGACGATACAGCCGTGCCGTTTGCGCAATTCAACCGCCGCGGCCTGCGACAGGAAAAGCGGCGCCTTGAGATTGGTGCCAATCAGATCGTCCCAGGATTTTTCGGTGATCTCGCCGATCGCGGTCGCAAAAAAACTCGATGCGTTATTGATCAAAATATCGAGGCTGCCAAATTGCTTGACCGTGGTTTTTACCAGATCGGGCAGGCTTGCGCTGTTCAGCAGGTCGGCCTGAATCAACGCCACGGAGTCCGCGCGCAGCGTGTTAAGCGAGCGCTGCAACCCGCGCGCTTCCGTCACCGAGACGCGATGATGCAGCATCAGGCTCGCCCCCTGCGCGTGCAGGCGCCGGCAGATCGCAGCACCCACGCGCTTCGCGCCGCCCGTAACCAATGCCACTTTGCCCGCCAGCGGCAGGTTCGTCGATTGCGTCATGGCGGGTATTGTAAGCTATCATCCCGCCCAGCTTGCTACCCGCCCATTTATCACATCTGCCCGCGCCGTCCGCTGCCGCTGCGGCGCACAGCGCGCGATTGCGCGAGTTGATCGCCGGCGAAATCTCCGCGGGAGACGGCTGGATCAGCTTTGCGCGCTACATGGAACTCGCGTTGCACGCGCCGGCTCTTGGCTACTACAGCGCCGGGGCAGCGAAGCTCGGCGCCGGCGGCGATTTTGTCACCGCGCCGGAACTGGGCGGACTGTTCGGCCGCACGCTCGCGCGCCAGGTCGCGCAGGTTCTGGGCGACGGCGTCACGGACGTCGTCGAACTCGGCGCCGGCAGCGGCAAACTCGCACGCGACCTGCTGGCGGAACTCGCCACGCTCGACTGCCTGCCGCAACGCTATCTGATCCTCGAAACCAGCGCCGACCTCAGGCAGCGCCAGCAGGCATTGCTGCGGGACGCCGTGCCGCAGCTGGCACCGCGCGTTGCGTGGCTGGATGAGTTGCCCTCAACGCTGAACGCGATCGCGATCGGCAATGAAGTGCTCGACGCGATGCCCGTGCATATGCTCACCGCCGGCGCCGAAGGGATCGAGGAGTGCGGGGTGGCGCTGCATGGCGCAACTTTTGGGTGGAACGCGCGACCGGCAACCGGTGCGTTGCGCGAAACTGCGCTGGCGCTCGGCCTGCCGCAAGGCTACACGACTGAAATCAATCTTGCCGCGCCGTTATTGATGCAATTGCTCGGCTCCCGTCTCGAGCGCGGCGTAATCCTGCTGATCGACTACGGCTTCCCGGCGCGCGAGTACTATCATCCGCAACGCAGTGCGGGCACGCTGATGTGCCACTATCGTCATCACGCGCACGACGATCCCTTCTGCCTCGTGGGATTGCAGGACATCACGGCGCACGTTGATTTCAGCGCCCTCGCCAATGCGGCGACAAGCTCCGGCCTCGACGTGCTGGGCTATGCCAATCAGGCGCAGTTCCTGATCAACTGCGGCATTACCGAAGTGCTCGCCGCAACACCGGCGGAAAATGTCGCCGCCTATCTGCCGCTTGCCGCTCAGGCGCAAAAACTGTTGAGTCCGGCGGAGATGGGCGAGCTGTTCAAAGTCATCGCAATTGGGAAGCACTTTCATCTGCCGCTGGCGGGGTTCGCCAGCGGCAACAAGCAATGGCTGCTGTAGAATAGGCGCGTGTACTCATAGCCGCCGCGCCACGCGATGCTCTCCCGCAAAAATATCCCGCGCATCCTATTCGTCCTCATTGCAATCGGCGCGGCGGTCTTTTTTGCATTGAAGAAACTGCAGGGGCCGACAGTCGAGGTGGCGCGCGTGCAGGCAGGCCCGTTCGAACATTCGATCATCGTCAGCGGCCGCGTGCAGGCGCCCAACCGCATCGAGATCGGCTCGGTCATTACCGGCCGCGTCGAGAAGGTGCTGGTTGAAGAAGGCGCGCAAGTCAAAGCCGGCCAGCCGCTGGTCCTGCTTGAAACAAGCGAACTCAAGGCGGCCCTTGAGCAGGCGCGCACGGCCGAGGCCAGCGCGCAGGCGCGCATAGCGACGGTGCGCGAGTTAAGCCTGCCGCAATCGAACGACGCCGTGGTGCAGGCCGAAGCGCAGGTTCGATTCGCCGAAGACGAATACCGGCGCAATCGCGCGCTGCGCGACAAAGGGTTCATCAGCGAAACGCGCATGCAGGATCTGGAGCGCCTGCGCGCCGTCGCGCTAAGCCAGCTCGAATCCGCGCGCACCCAGGCCAGGGCGCAGGAGTCGCGCGGGGTCGCCGCGCGCGAAGCCGTGCTGCACGAGCAGGAAGCCCGCGCCGCGCGCGAAGTGGCCGCATCGAGACTGGCGCAAACGACCATCCGCGCTTCATTGCCGGGCACCGTGCTGGTGCGAACGGTCGAGCCGGGCGACATCGTCAGCCCGGGCAAGCGCCTGCTCACGATCAATTCGACGATCGAGACGCGGCTCACCGCGCAGATCGACGAGAAAAACCTGCCCTACCTGAAAGTGGGACAGGCGGCTCTCGCCTCCAGCGACGCTTTTCCGAAGCGGAATTTCCCGGCCGTGCTGTATTACATCAGCCCCGGTGTCGACACCACGCGCGGTTCGGTCGAGGCGCGCTTTCGCGTACCCCAACCGCCCGACTACCTGCGCGCCGACATGACCGTTTCCATCGACATCGGCGTCGGCCGCAAAGAGCACGCGCTCACGGTCCCGTCCGAGGCAGTGCGCGAATCCGGCAACTCGCAGACGGCCCAGGTCCTGCGCGACGGCAGCGTAAGCAGCGTGAAAATAGAGACCGGCATACGCACCGGCAGCCGCGCCGAGATACTGTCCGGCATAGCCGAAGGCGAC
>JAYWDM010000052.1:0-7872 GCA_043779885.1 Betaproteobacteria bacterium
CATCCGCAGGGTGTCTGGGCCACGGTGGCGTTCCTGCTTGCGTTGTTCGGCTTCGGCGCCAAGGCCGGCGTGCTGCCGCTGCACGTGTGGCTGCCGGAAGCGCATCCGGCGGCGCCCTCGCCGGTGTCGGCCCTGATGAGCGGCGTGATGCTGAAGACCGCGCTGTATGGCATGGTGCGCGTCATTTACGACCTGATCGGCGGCATCCGCTGGGAGTGGGGGTTGACCGTGCTCCTGATCGGCGCCGCCACCGCGTTGTTCGGCGTGCTTTTCGCGCTGATGCAAAATGACCTGAAGCGCCTGCTCGCGTACAGCTCGGTCGAGAACATCGGCATCATCCTGATCGGCATCGGGCTTTCGATGGTGTTTATCGGCAGCGGCCACCCGGCTGCCGGCGTGCTCGGGCTCATCGCCGGGCTCTACCACGCGCTCAATCACGCCGTGTATAAAAGCCTGCTGTTTCTCGGCGCCGGCGCGATCCTGAAGTCGACGGGTGCGCGCAACCTGAACGCGATGGGCGGATTGATCCGCTACATGCCGCGCACCGCGGTTTATTTCCTGATCGGCGCGCTGGCCATTTCGGCGCTGCCGCCGTTGAACGGCTTCGTGTCCGAGTGGCTGATCTTTCAGGCGTCGTTGCAGACGCCGTTGCTGGAGAGCAGCGTGGTCAGAAGTCTGGTGCCGATCGTGGCGGCGGTGCTGGCCCTTACCGGCGCCCTGACCGCGATGTGCTTCGTCAACGTCTACGGCATCGCCTTCCTCGGCCAGCACCGCCACGAGTTCGCTGAAAAACCGCGCGAGGCCGGCCGCTGGGAACGCGCGGGCATGTTGTGGCTCGTCATCGTCTGCTTCGCGCTCGGCTTGTTTCCGATGTTCGTCATCGTCAAAATCAACCACGTCAGCCTTGCGTTGTTGGGGGCGGGGCTGAGCCACGAGGCGATGGCCTCCGGCTGGCTGTGGCTGGTGCCGACCGCCGGCGCGCAGGCGAGCTACAGCCCGATTGTGTTCCTGCTGGTGATCGCGGCGGTTTTCGGCCTGACTTTCCTGCTTGTACGGCGCTTCTATCACGGGGGGTTGCGCCGCGCCGACGCGTGGGATTGCGGCTTCCCCGCGCAGACTTCGCGCATGCAGGATACGGCGGATGCGGTCGGCCAGCCGATCCGCCAGATTTTCGCGCCGGTGTTCCGGATTCAGCGTGAAATTCCGCGTGCCGACGATTTGCAGCCGCAATTCAGGCAGTCGGTTGAGGACCGGCACTGGCACGCGATTTATCTGCCGATCGCGCGGCTCACCGCACTCATGTCACGCGAGATCGGCAGGCTGCAGCAGGGACGCATTTCAGTCTACCTGATGTACAGCTTCGTGACGCTGATCGCGCTCCTCGTGTTCGCCCAATGAACATCACCGGCGAAATCGTTTTCCAGGTGCTGCAGTCGGTGCTCGTGGTGCTGATCGCGCCGCTGCTGCTGGGCTGGGTCAACCAGTGCCGTGCCTGGCTGCAGAACAAGAGCGGTGCGGGGATCTGGCAGCCGTACCGGGTGCTGCGCAAGTTGTTCCACAAGGACGCGGTGCTCGCGCATGACGCCTCGCCATTGTTCTGGGCCACGCCGTACATCCTGTTCGGCTGCATGTGGCTCGCGGTCGGCATCGTGCCGGTGCTCGCGACCTCGCTGCCATTCGCGCCGGCCGCGGACGTGATTGCCCTGGTGGGGTTGTTTGCGCTGGCGCGCGTGTTCGTGTCGCTCGCCGGCATGGACGTCGGCACGGCGTTCGGGACGCTCGGCGCGCGCCGCGAGATGATGATCGGTTTTCTCGCCGAGCCGGCCATGCTGATGACGCTGTTCACGGCCTCGCTCATCAGCCACTCCACCTCGCTGGTGACCATCGTCAACACGCTCGGCCAGCGCGAGTTCGTGATCTATCCAAGCATGGCGTTCGCGGCGATCGCGTTCCTGATGGTGCTGCTCGCGGAGAATGCGCGCATCCCGATCGATAACCCGTCGACGCACCTCGAACTCACCATGATCCATGAGGCCACGATACTCGAATACTCGGCGCGTCATCTGGCGCTGGTCGAGTGGGCCGTGAGTCTCAAGCTGACGGCCTACATGACCATCGGTTTCGCGATCTTCCTGCCCTGGGGCATCGCGCGGGCCGGCGACTGGAGCGGATTGCCGGTCGCGCTTGCCGCGCTGGCAGTGAAACTCGCGCTGGCGGGCGCGGGACTGGCGCTCCTCGAAACGCTGTCGGCGAAGATGCGCATTTTTCGCGCGCCCGAATTTCTGGGCACCGCATTCCTGCTTGCCACGCTGGGCATGCTGACGCATTTCCTGCTGGAACGCTGAGGTGGGCCTGCCTTTGCATGCGCAACTGATCAACCTGTGCGCCGCACTGCTGCTGCTGCTCGCCTTCGCCATGCTCACGCAGCGGCGCATCCTCTCGCTCGTCAACCTGTTTGCCGCGCAGGGCCTGGTTTTGGTGTTGTCCACGCTGGTGGTCGCGTACTCCACGCATCAAAACCATCTTTACCTGTCGTCGGCAATCACGTTCGCGCTCAAAGTCGTGCTCCTGCCATGGAGCCTGCACTGGCTCATCCGGAAACTGAACGTGCGCTGGGACGTCGAGACGCTGATCAACATTCCCGCGACCATGCTGATCGGCATCGTGCTCGTTATCTTCGCGTTCAACCTGGCGGCGCCGATTTCGCAGTTCGCCGGCACCGTCACCAAGAGCACGCTCGGCATCGCGATTGCCTGCATACTGCTGGCATTCCTGATGATGATCACGCGGAGGAAGGCGATATCGCAGGTGATCGGGTTTCTCGCGATGGAGAACGGCCTGTTCTTCGCGGCGACCTCCGCGACCTACGGCATGCCGATGGTCGTGGAACTGGGCATACTGTTCGACGTGCTGGTGGGCATGCTGATTTTCGGCGTGTTCTTTTTTCAAATCCGCGAGACGTTCGAAAGTCTCGACATCCATCATCTGGAACGGCTGAAGGAACGCTGATGGAACTGCTGCTCGTATTGGGCGTGCCGTTTGCCGGCGGCATGGTGCTCGGATTGTGGGGGCATCGCAGTTTCGCGCCGGAGCTCAATTCGGCGATGAGCCTGCTCACGCTGGCGGCCGCGGCGGCGCTCACCGCACGCATCATCGCCGACGGACCGATACTGGTGTGGGACGAGAATTTCTTCGTCGACTCGTTCAACGTGTTCCTGGTGGCGCTCACCGCGTTCGTCGCGTTCACCACGTCGCTTTTCAGCCGGCCGTACATGCGCATCGAACTGCACCAGGGCAGGTTGACGCCGAACCGGCTGCGGCTCTATCACAGCATGTACCAGATGTTCTCTTTCACCATGCTGCTTGCACTGCTGACCAATAACGTCGGCATTCTGTGGGTGGCGATGGAGGCGGCCACGCTCACCACCGTGCTGTTGGTGAGCCTGTACCGCACGCCGGCGAGCCTGGAGGCCGCGTGGAAATATTTCATTTTGTGCGGCGTGGGGCTCGCGCAGGCGCTGTTCGGCACAATTTTGCTCTACTTCGCCGCGGAGAAAGTGCTGGGTGCGGGCGGCACCGCGCTGCTGTGGACGCATCTGCACGAGGTCCAGGGCCACCTCGAGCCGACCGTGCTCGGGCTCGCGTTCGTGTTCCTGCTGGTCGGCTATGGCACCAAAGTAGGGCTCGTGCCGCTGCACAACTGGCTGCCGGACGCGCACGCCGAAGGCCCGACGCCCATCTCCGCGGTGCTGTCGGGGCTGCTGCTCAACGTTGCGCTGTACGCGGTGGTGCGCACCAAGGTGCTGGTCGACGGCGCGCTCGGCACGCAATTCGCCGGCAACCTGATGATGGGTTTCGGACTGCTGTCGGTGGTGGTGGCCGCGTTTCTGCTCTCGCGCCAGAAGGACGTCAAGCGCCTCTTTGCGTACTCGTCGGTCGAACACATGGGGCTGACGACATTCGCCTTCGGCATGGGCGGCGCGCTGGCGACTTTCGCCGGGTTGCTGCACATGACGGTGCATTCCCTGACCAAGTCGGCAATCTTTTTCGCGGTCGGCCACGCGACGCAAAAAGCGGCGACGCAGACGATGGCGGACATCAGGGGATTGATCGACAGCAATCCAACCATCGGCTGGGGCCTCATGCTGGGCAGCCTGGCCATACTCGGCATGCCGCCGTTCGGCGTGTTTGCGAGCGAATTCATGATACTTACCGTGGCGATGCACGAGCACCCGTGGGCGACCCCGTTCCTGCTCATCGGACTGGGCGTGGCGTTCGCCGCGATATTCGGCAAAGTGCAGCCTATGGTATTCGGAACGGCGACCATGAAGCGTTTGCCGCACCCGCCGGCCTTGATTCCGGTGTTTGTGCATCTCGCGCTCGTACTGCTCTTGGGGCTCTTTATTCCGCCATATCTGGCGGACTGGTACCGGCAGGCGGCGAAGTTGATAGGCTAGGATTGAGGATCACATGAAGCTTGAAGATTTCCAGCTTGAGTTGACCCGGCTGCCCGGCGCGATGCCGGTGTGGCACGGGCGCGTCGCTGCGCAGCAATGGCGCACGGCGTGCCAACAGGTGCGCGAAAAGGGCGGACGGCTGACCGCACTGTGGGGTGCGGACAACAGTGATCGGGGCGAAGGGTACGCCGTGCATGCCGCGCTGACGGTGCGCGCGGGGTTGCTGGTGATCACGCTGCCGCTGGCCGGCGAGAGCTTTCCCGACATTTTCGACATTTTTCCGGCGGCAAACCGCATGCAGCGCGCGATCTGCGATCTCTTCGGCGTGCGGGCCGACGGCGCGGCGGATCAGCGCAAGTGGCTGCGCCATGGCGCGTGGCCCGAAACGGTATTTCCGCTGCGCAAATCGTTTGACGGCGCGCACTGCTGTCCCGCCGGCGAGGATCGCTATCCGTTTGTCAGGGTCGAAGGCGAGGGGGTGCACGAGATTCCCGTCGGACCCGTGCACGCAGGCACGATCGAGCCCGGGCATTTCCGTTTCAGCATCGTCGGCGAGGCCGTCCTGCGCCTGGAAGAACGGCTCGGCTACAAGCACAAAGGCATCGAGAAACGTTTCGAGCAGATGACGCTCGTGCAGGGCGCGAAGCTCGCAGGACGCATTTCCGGCGATTCCACGGTCGCCTATGCATGGGCATACGCGATGGCGGTGGAAAGTATCACCGGTGTCACGCCGCCGCCGCGCGCGCTGTGGTTGCGCGCGCTCCTGCTCGAGCGCGAGCGTATCGGCCAGCATTTGTGGGACCTGGGTTTCCTCGGCAACGACGCCGGGCTTGCATTCGGCCTCGCGCAGTTTTCCCGGTTGCGGGAGGATTTCCTGCGCGCCAACGCCGCGTTGTTCGGGCACCGTTACCTGATGGATGTCATCGTGCCCGGCGGAGTCGCGCGCGACATCGATGCCGAAGCGATAGCAGGACTGCATCGCGAAATTATCGAGCTGGGTAAAACGGTCGCTCTGCTCCGGTCGATCTACGAAGACCACGCCGGCCTGCAGGACCGCTTCGTCGACTGCGGACGGATACGGCAAACCCAGGCGCAGCGCGCCGGACTCACGGGGCTGGCCGGGCGGGCAAGCGGCATTGCCGACGACTTGCGGGCGCAGATCGCGCACGCGCCATACGACCAACTTGGCGTGCGCATGGCCGTTAGGACTGGCGGCGACGTCGCTGCGCGCGCCACGGTCCGCGTGGAAGAGATCGTGGAATCGCTGCGCCTGACGGGCTTGATACTTGCCAGCCTGTCCGCGGGCGACATCGCCGTGCCGATTCCCGATGCAGTGGAAAATTCATGCGGTTTCGGCTGGGTCGAAGGCTGGCGCGGCGAAGTGCTGATTGCGCTCGAAGCCGGCGCGGAAAATCGCATCCGCCGCTGCCATCCGCACGATCCGTCGTGGCAGAACTGGCCGCTGGTGGAACGCGCGGTGCTCGGCAACATCGTGCCGGACTTTCCGCTGATCAATAAATCGTTCAACCTGTCCTACTCCGGACATGATTTGTGAAGGCGTGAAGGCGTGAAGGCGTGAAGGAGTGAAGGGTGAAGGGTGAAGGGTAAACGGGTAACGAGTTCCCTCCCCCTCGCCGAGGGGGAGGGCTAGGGTGGGGGTCTTCACGCCTTCACTCATTCACGCCTTCACCTTTTCATCCAGAGAAAATTGATATGTACCAAATATTGAGACAGATCATAACGACGGGCATCAAGACCGAGGCGCCGCCGCCGGTGGACGAGGCGCTGCGCACGACGCGCGAGCGGTTGCACGACGACATCCTGCGTTATTTCGCTGGCGCACTGACGATACGCCATGTCGACGCGGGTTCGTGCAACGGCTGCGAGCTCGAAATCAACGCGCTGGGGAACCCCTATTACAACCTCGAAGGGCTCGGCATCAAATTCGTGGCCAGCCCGCGGCACGCCGATATGCTGCTGGTGACGGGGCCGGTGTCACGCCACATGGAAGTCGCATTGAAGCGCACTTACGAGGCAACGCCCGACCCCAAGCTCGTCGTCGCGCTCGGCGATTGCGGTTGCACCGGCGGCATCTTCGGCGAAAGCTATGCGAGTTGCGGCAGGGTGTCGAACGTGATCCCGGTCGATGTCGCGGTGCCGGGTTGCCCGCCGACGCCGTTCGCGATCATGCAGGGGATACTGACGGCAATTTCCACCGGAAAATCCTGAACCGCCAGGGATACTTTTCGATACCCCGTTGTGGGGTGAGCAAATGCGCGTCAAACTGACGATTACAATTCTTATTGCACTGTTCATAACGACCCCGACGGAGCCCTTTTGAATACGGATACCATCAAGTCCAGCCGCAAGGAGCAGATCGACGTTCTGCTTCTCGCGCTCTCTGGCGTCAGCGCCAGAAAAATCAACGGTCTTGACGCCTACTTCGTAGCCGACAAAATGTTCGCCTGCATCAGCGGCGACGGCATCGGACTGCGCCTGCCCGTTGCCACCGCGACTGAATTGCAGTTCGCAAGGGACAACATCGTCCCATTTCAGCCTGGCGGTATGGCAAGCTCGCGGGAGTGGATACAGATCAACCGCGTAGATGCAGCGGATTACGGGAAAGACCTTGAGCTGTTTAAGACGTCGCTCGATTTCGTGAAAGCCGCGCGGAGCCGCTAGGTCGGCAGCGCCGCGGAAGCGATTTCCGGGTCAAATTGCGATTTGGCCTGTCCCGCGATTTACGCGACGCGGTACTTCTCGATCATTTTCTGATCGAGCACGATGCCCAGCCCCGGCGCATCGGTAACGGTGGCGATGCCGTTTTTGATGGCGGGGCGGTTGAGCCACATTTTCTGCCATACCGGATCGCGATCTGGATCGGCGAAACATTCCAGATAGGTGCCGTGCGGCACCGCGGTCAGGAGGTGCTGGGCGACCTGCGCTTCTTCGTGATGCGCCATGCGCACGCTCGCCGTGTAGCACAGCGCCGCGGCGCGCCGCCAGTCGGTGATGCCGCCGCCTTCGGAAACGTCATAGTTGACGAAGTCCACGGCGCCTCCCTCGACCAGCCGGCGCACGGCCTGGCTGGTGATTTCGCTCTGGCCCGCCGTCACCGGAATGTGCGTTGCGCGCCGCACCCGCGCCATGAGTGCCACGTCGTCGTGCCAGTGACAAGGTTCTTCGAACCAGGTGATATTCAGCGGCTCGATCAGACGTGAGAATTTGATCGCATCCTGCACGTTCCAGCCGCGATTCGCGTCGACGACGATGATGAAGTCGTTGCCTGCCGCCTTGCGCGCGACCTGCACGCGCTTGAAATCCGCTTCGGGCGTGAGCCCGCCGACCTTGAATTTGCAGCCAGCCATGCCGGCCTTGCGGTAACTCTCGATTTCGCGGCCGTAATCGGCGAGCG
>JAYWDM010000053.1:0-2695 GCA_043779885.1 Betaproteobacteria bacterium
CTGCCATTGTCATGGTCATGCGCATGAAAGCTATGCGGCTAGGGTGGCTGGCGAGCGGCGCGCGCCATGCCGCACGCTGCAAGGCGCGGTACGCTTGCCGGAGCTGGTGGTCGCGGCTGACGTCGCTCAGCGCCCCGCCGCGATTTCACGCAAGGCCTGCTCGAATACCGCGGTTGGCTGACCGCCCTGCAGTAGATGGCGCTCATTGACGATTACCGAGGGCACGGCCTGGATGCCGTGGCGCTGGTAGAACTGCTCGCGCTCGCGCACTTCGGCCGCGTAATCGTCCCCGGCCAGGAGCGCTGCCGCACGCTCGGGATCAAGTCCGACCGCAGTCGCAGCGGCAGTCAACACCTGATGGTCGCCGGGGTTCTCGCCACGGGTGAAATAGGCGTCGAACAGCGCGTGCTTGAGTTCGCGCTGTCGGCCCGCGTGCGCGGACCAGGCCAGTAAACGATGGGCATCGAATGTGTTGTAGATGCGGTCGCGCTTGTCCATACGGAACTCGAAGCCGAGCTCGGCACCGCGCGCCCGGATCGCTGCGCGGCTGCGCGCGGTAGCGGCCGCAGCCATGCCGTATTTCTGCATGATGTGCTCGTCCAGATCCTGACCTTCGGGGGCCATGTGCGGATTGAGTTCGAACGGCTGGAATTCGAATTCGACCACAAGCTCCGGCCCGATCCGCGCCAGTGCATCTTCCAAAGCACGCAACCCGATCACGCACCAGGGGCAGGAGACGTCGGAAACGAAATCGATTTTCATGTGGGTGGCCACGGCGTTACTCCTGGCAAATGACCATTGGCGCAATCCGCGGCGCGCCGGTCAGAGCCATCATTATGCGAGGGCAGTCGCGTTGTGCAAGCGGGCCGCACTGCTGCCTGGCCTCTCGCCTAGCGAATGAGGACGGCGGCGCGGACTCGCCGCCGCGCGCAGACACCGCGGGCTGCTAGGCGATCAACGCTTCCGCGTTGCTCTCGATCACGCGCCGGTATTCATCGGCGCTGTCGGCAAACGCGCCAACGATGACCTGGTCGACGCCGATGTCGGCGAACTGTCTGACCTCCTCCGCTGTCACGGGCACGCCGATCCCGGTGGACACGGCGTAGGTAAGCTTGCCGGGGTCGCGCCCGGCAGCTTCAGCAAAACGTTTGATGGTAGCCATGTGCAACTTTGCGCTGGCGACTGTCACGTTGACGCCCCACCAGCCGTCGCCGACTTCACCGACACGACGCAACGCCGGTGCGCTCTCGCCGCCGAAAATAATCGGTGGATGCGGCTTCTGCACTGGCTTGGGAAACGAACGCAGCGTCTGGAAGCGACAGAATTCGCCACTGTGCTGACTCGCGTCCGTGGTCCACACGGTTTTCATCGCCGCCAGATAGTCACGCGTGCGCTCGGCCCGCTGCGGCCACGGCACTTCCAGCGCCTCGAACTCCTCTTTCAGCCAGCCGATGCCGACCCCAAAGTCGAAGCGGCCAGCGGACAGCTTGTCGAGCGTCGCCACCTCCTTGGCCAGGGTCAGGGGTTGCCGTTCCGGCACCAGACAGATGCCGGTGCCGAGTCGGATTTTTTGCGTGACTGCCGCGGCAAAGGTCAATGCCAGAAACGGATCGAGAATATCGATCGCGAGCGTGGCGAACGGCATGCGCCCATTCTGCGAATACGGATAGGTTGAACAATAGTGGTCCAGCAGCACAATGTGCTCGGGCGCCCACAGCGAGTAGTAGCCACATGCTTCACAACTGCTGGCGATGAGCTTGATCACTTCGGGATCGGCGGCGAGGCCGGGCCCAATGCCGAAAAATCCGATTTTCATAATGCACTTCCTCTGCCCCAGTGAGTGGGGCTTGCGGGTGGTAAATCCCAGCCGGCTCGCCGCTGACGGTGACAGCGGACGCGGCGGTAAGGGGCGCGGGATCGATGACCAGGGCGATGATCGCCCGTCAAGCCACAGCCGCGAGCGCCGACCTGGCGCTTAATGCAGTTCACCGGCGACGCTTGCGTGTCTGACATGCCCCCGCAACAGATTAGAACTCTTCTTCAGCAGGTGTTCGAGTTCCGTGATGCGCGCCTGGATCTCCGCGCTGCCGTCATGCCACACCGCATGTTCTAACTCGAACGCCTTGGCGGCCAGCACGTGTGCACCGACGGTCCCCGCCGCGCCTTTCAATGAGTGCATAATGTTCTGCAGCGAGATCAGATCGCGACTCTGGTACGCGCCCAGCGCGCCCTTAAGCAGTTCCACGCCGTCCTGCTCAAACTCTACGATCATACCGTCAAGCTCGTCCTCATGGATGCCTAGCGCTTTCAATTCGTCCACTTCATGCGTTGCGATCAGCGCGTCGCTGGGCGGCGGCGCAGCCGCACGCCGCGGGCGTTCCGGCAGCGCGCTCTGCGCGCGCGCAGAGCGCGCATGACGTTGCACCGCGTCGCGCAGTTCGCTGGCGCGCAGCGGCTTGGTCAGAAACGCGACGGCGCCCGACGCGACGGCGGATTCACGCGCTTCGCGGGTAACATCGGCCGTCAGGATCACGATCGGGGTCGGATTCGGATCGTTGACATACTGATAGATCTGCGCGACCTCGATCCCGGACATGCCGGGCATGTGCATATCGACCAGCGCCACGTCGAAATGGCCGCGATCGAGTTCCGTCAGAGTGTCCTCGCCGCTGGCGACGCAGACGACGGTGTGTCC
>JAYWDM010000054.1:0-2690 GCA_043779885.1 Betaproteobacteria bacterium
GCACTCGATTACAGCGGCCGGCAGTGGGGTGGGCGATTGCCGCTCGCGCGATTGCTCGAAGACTCGATTCATTACGCCGAGCACGGTATCGTCGTCACCGACAGCCAGTTCGCGAATACCACTGCCAAGCTCGCGGAACTGCGGCACGTGCCGGGTTTTGGCGAGCGCTTCCTCGTCGCCGGTGACGTGCCGCCAGCGGGTTCCATGTTCAAACAACCGGCGCTGGCGGCGACGATGCGCCAGCTCGCGAAACACGGACTGGCGGATTTTTACGCAGGCGAACTTGCGCGTTCGATTGCCGGCGACCTGGCCACACTTGGCAGCCCGCTTATGCTCGCGGACTTCGACGGCCACGCCGCCGAGCTGCGCGCGCCGGTTTCGCTCACGCACAGCCTCGGCACGCTCTACAACATGGCGCCGCCAACGCAGGGCACCGTATCGCTGATGATCCTCGGCATCCTCGATCAATTGGGGCTCGGCAACGTACAGCCCGACAGCGCCGATTACGTGCACCTGGTTGTCGAAGCAACCAAGCAGGCGTTCCTCGTGCGCGACAGGCACATCACCGATCCCGCGTTCATGACCGTCGATCCGCAACAATTGCTCGACGCGACGGCGCTCTCGGCGCTGGCAGCCGCCATTCACCGCGACCGCGCTCTGCCGTGGGGCGCGCAATCCCGGCGCGGCGACACCATCTGGATGGGCGCCATCGACAGCGCGGGCCGCGCGGTCAGTTTCATCCAGAGCATTTATCACGAGTTCGGCAGCGGCATCGTACTGAAGAATTCAGGCATCAACTGGCAGAATCGCGGCTGCAGCTTTTCACTTGATGAGCACGCGTTAAATCACCTCCGGCCGCGCCGCAAACCATTCCACACCCTGAATCCCGCGCTGGCACTTTTGAACGATGGCCGCACGGTCGTCTACGGCACGATGGGCGGCGACGGCCAGCCGCAGACGCAGGCGGCGGTGTTCACGCGCTACGCTGTCTTCGGTCAGGGCATGCAGGAAGCGATCACCGCACCGCGCTGGCTGCTCGGCCGCACGTGGGGCCAGGCGAGCGAATCGCTCAAGCTCGAAGCGCGCTTTGACGCAACGCTCGTCAATGAACTCAAACGCCGCGGTCACGACGTGGAGATGCTTCACGCATTTGATGAAACCGTGGGACACGCGGGCGGAATCGCGCGGCACGCGAACGGCGCGCTCGAAGCGGGATACGATCCGCGCAGCGACGGCGGCGCGGCCGGCTTTTGATCGGGAGCGCCAGCGCGCTGCCGCGAATGCACGCCTCCTTTCGCGCCGCAGACATCGTCTCGATTTTCTTGCGGCTGACCGTGCCCGCATTATTGATGAACACGTGCAGCCCGCCGTGGCGCTTCTTCATTTTTCGCAGCACTTCGCGCCACTGCGCCTCCTGCGCCACGTCCAGGTGGTAGTAGCAGGCATTGCCGCCGCCGCGTGCGATTTCCGCGGCGACTTTCCTGCCGGCCGCATCTGCGATGTCCGTCAGCACCACTTTGGCGCCCTCTTGCGCAAACAGCCGGGCCACCGCTGCGCCCTGTCCCTGGCTCGCCCCGGTTATCAACGCGACCTTGTTTCGCAGTTTCCCTGCCATGAGTTCGCTCCTCTCGCGCAAATTCAAAATGCATGCAGACGCATAGCAGCGGCGGTAAACGCGGGGACTGGCCGCCGCGGCCGCTGCGCGTTCAATCGCGTGGACAACGGACGCGCGCCGGTGCGACGAACCTGATCACGGCATCCGTATTGCCGAATGTATTGCCTGCACGACGACAGGTCAATGGCGATCAGCCGCCCGCGCCGCGAATTAATGATCTGCGCATGTTGATTGCCGCTTGCCTTGCAACGAGCGGGACATCTGCTAAGATTGCCGCGCGTTTGGGCGATGGGCAAAACCCGCTCACTGTTCCGTCGCCTGCGAGTCGCAATGTCCGGTTGTGTGTCCGCGCAAGGAATCAAAATGGGAAACGCCGGCCGTCTGATTGTCGTGGCAATTGCGCTCCTGTTCGCGGCGGGCGCGGCTGCGCAGGTCACCGTGCTCACCCACGCCACGGTGATCGATGGCACCGGCGCGGCCCCGCAGCGGGACGTCAACATCGTGATGGAAAACGGCCGCATCCGCGAGATCGGGCCGGCCTCAGGCGGCGCGGTCCCGGCGGGCGCTCTCGTGCTCGATCTCACCGGCCGGTTCATCGTGCCCGGCATTATCAATGCCCACGGTCACGTCGGGGCGAATCCGGAACCCCTGTTGCGCCAGTACGCAATGTATGGCGTCACCACCACGACCAGCATGGCTACCGACCCCGACGAGATCGTCCGGCTCAGGGACGAGCAAAGGCGCGGCACCTTGCGCGGCGCCCGCGTGCTCACCGTGAAGTACCGCTTCATGCCGCCCGATCCGAACGTGGTCACGCCGGAACAGGCGCGCACAAAGGTTGACGAAATCGTCGCGGGCGGCGGTGATTTCGTCAAAGTGTGGATCGACGGTCAGGGCGGCAAGCGCGTCAAGCTGACGCAGGAGTTTTGCGCGGCCGTGATGGATCAGGCGCGCAAGCACGGCAAAATCACCATGGCGCACGTCGTTGAGCTCGCCGACGCGAAAATGATCGTCGGCGAGGGCGTGAACATCCTGGTCCACAATATTCGCGATCAGGAAATAGATGCCGATTTTG
>JAYWDM010000055.1:0-7850 GCA_043779885.1 Betaproteobacteria bacterium
CGCCCGACAGCAACACGCTCGGCAGATGATTCGGCGCCACCTTCAGAACTTTTGCCACGGTGTCACGCGCGGCAGTGTAATTTTTCTGGCGAAACTCGAGCAGCGCCTGCGTGTAGAGTACGAGCGGGTTGCCGGGCGCGATTTTGCGCGCCTCCGCGAGCCGTTTGCGCGCACCGTCAAAGTCGCTTGCGGCGCTCTGGATAGAGGCAATATTCAGCCGCGCGGTTATATCGTCCGGGCTGAATTCGACGACCTTCTCGTAGGCCGCGGACGCGGCGGCGGGATCGTCCCGCATGCGGGCAAGATCGCCCTTGACCTGCCACGCGTTGGCGTTTTTCGGCTCGCTGGCAATTGCCCGTTCGACCAGGCGCGCGGCCTCGTCCGGATTTTTTTCGTTAGCGGCGAGGGCGGCCAGGCCGAGGAGCGCTTCCGCGAATTCAGGCTGCACCGTAAGCGCCTGGTCGAGCAACTCGCGCCCTTCGTCATTGCGGCGCAAACCCATCAATGCGATTGCGCGCAGCGTCAGAACATTAGCCTGAACGGGACCAGCGAAGTTGCCTTCGACCTGAATGTCGTCAAGCACCTTCTGAAAACTGCCGGTATTAAGCAGCGATTTGCCCAATGCCGGCAGCACTTTCGCCGGGTCGTAACGCAAATCGAGCGCCCGGCGCAATTCGGATTCGGCCGATCTGAAATCGCCCATATCGTTGTAGGTCGCGCCCAGCAGATAACGCGCCTCCGCGTTATTCGCCGACTTTTGCAGGACGTTCTTGAGGATAATGTTTGCCGCGCCGTACTTGCCGTTGCTGCGCTCCTGCTTCGCTTGCGCAAGCTGGCGCTCTACGTCTCCAGACGAATCACCGCAGCCTCCCGCGAACAACGTGACCACCAGTATTGCCACGGCGCAGGCCATGTGGCCGGTAACGGATCTCGATGGGAGCATAGGATTATTCGCCCTTTCGACGGCGATTGCGGGGCTGTCCGGGCCGGAAATTCGGCCCCTGCCCACGACCGCCGTGCGTCGCAATTTCATCATGGTGCAGTTTACCAGTAGTCGGGGCGCCGCATTGCGACGGTACCTGAAGAGTCTCGCGGCCATCGGCACGGACCCCGCAATCGAATATGATGGCCAGACGTCTCATGAACTCAAAATCGACATTCGCTCGGGGCACCGGTCATGCTTGAGTGGGCCGAATACGCAAAATTCCTGCTGGCGCTGCTCGTCATCGTCAATCCGATCGGCGCGGTGCCGCTTTTCGTCAGCATGACCAGCGGCAATACCGCGGCCGAGAAAAAGAATATCGCGCGGGTCGCCAGTACCGCGGTCGCCATAGTGCTGATCGTCGCGTCGATCGGCGGCCAGCCGCTGCTTGCCGTATTCGGCATTACGATCGCGTCGTTCAAGGTCGGCGGTGCAATCCTGATCCTGCTGCTCGCCATTTCGATGATGCATGCCGCGCCGAGCGGGGAAAAACAGACGCCGGAAGAAGCGCGCGAAGCCGAGGACAAGGAAAGCATCGCGGTGGTTCCGCTCGCCATCCCGCTGTTGGCGGGCCCGGGCGCGATTTCCACGACGATCATTTACGCGACCGGCCGTTCTTCGGTAAGTCACATCGGAATTATCATTGTCTGCTGCCTGCTGGTGTCGCTCGCCACCTGGCTGGCGTTGCGGGCGGCGACTCCGGCGAGCCTGTGGCTCGGCAAAACCGGCGTAAACATCGCCATGCGCCTGATGGGGCTGCTGCTCGCCGCCGTGGCGGTGGAGATTTTCACCAGCGGCCTGCTGGTCCTGCTGCCCGGACTGAGGTAGCGCGTGCAGGCCGATACCGTTAGCAATCCAGCGCGTGGACAAGGCTCAACGTTGGAACGATCGCATTCGACGCGGTAGAGTGCGGCGATTCAATCATCGATAATCAAGCCATGAAATCCGCTCTGCCGTTCGTGCTCGCCGCGCTCGCCGTCGCGGCGTACGCCGAGGATTATCCGCACAAGCCGATACGGCTGATCCTGCCCGTGCCGCCGGGCGGCGTTGCCGATATCATTGCGCGGCCGCTGGCGCAGAGGCTGGCGCAAAGCCTCGGCCAGTCCGTGGTGCTCGATCATCGGCCCGGCGCGACGGGCGCAATCGGTTTGGGCCTGGCCGCGAAAGCGAGCGCGGACGGCTATACATTGTTATGGGGCTCGACCAACACGCTGTGCATGGGCGCCGCGCTCTACGCGAAATCGCCGCCGGGGAACGACTATGCGGCGATCACGCCGGTCATCATCTTTCACAACGTGCTCGTCGTGCATCCGGCGGTAGCGGCAAATTCCGTGACCGAGTTAATCGCGCTGGCGAAAGCGCGTCCGGACGCGCTCAGGTACGCGTCATCGGGCGACGGCAGCACCAATCACCTGACCGCCGCGTTGTTGCAATCCCTCACGGGCGCCCGCATGACGCATATCCCCTACAAAGGCGGTGGACCGGCCCTGATCGATGTGCTCGGCGGGCACGTGGAAATGATGTTTGCCACCGTGCCGTCGGCCGTGGCGTACATCAGGGACGGCAGGCTGAAGGCGCTGGTCGTGACGAGTGAAAAGCGCGAAGCGGCGTTGCCGGCCGTGCCGGCCGCCAAAGAAGCAGGCGTGCCCGGCCTGATCGTCTCGACGTGGAATGGCGTGCTCGCACCCGCCGCCACGCCGCGAAATATCGTCGCACTGCTCAACGCCGCGATTACGAAGATCGCGCACACGCAGGAAATGGCCGACCGCTACGCCGCGCAGGCCGCCGAGGTTTACACCACCACGCCCGAGCAGTTCGCGACGATCATCCGCAATGACTTTGCCAAGTGGGGCAAGGTGGTCAAGGACATCGGGCTGCGCGCGAACTGACGGCGAGACGCACGGCGGAAGGCGCTGCGCTTTCCCGCCCTACAATGATGACGATACGGCGGATAGTAATCGTAGGGCGGATCAGCGCAGCGCAATCCGCCAGCAAGCAACGTAGGGGGCAACTTGTTGCCCATGCGAACAACTAGTTCGCCTTGATCCCCCGCCTCTGTATCACGCGGGCCCATTTCGTCCGTTCCGCAGCAAGAAACGCACGGAACTCCCTGCCCGATCCGCCGATGAGCTCGGCGCCGAACTCGGTCATCTGCTTTTGATAGTCGGGATCGTGCAGCGTGGCATTGATGGCGCGGTTCAACGCACTCACCGTGGCGTCAGGTGTCTTCACCGGCACGAGTATGCCGTGCGCGATGACTGACTCGAATTCGCGCACGCCGCCCTCGTCAAAAGTTGGTATGCCGGGCAACACGGCGGAGCGTTGCCGGCTTGCGATCGCCAGTCCACGGACGCGGCCGCCGCGCAAATGACCGATTGCGGTCGCCGTCGCGTCGAACAGCAACTGAACCTCGCCGCCGATCAGCGCCGTCACGGCCGGCGCGCCGCCGCGATAAGGCACGTGTCTGATGTCGATGCCAGCGGCGTCGATCAGGAGTTCGCCGGCGAGATGGATCGAAGTCCCCGTGCCCCCGGAGGCAAAATTGAGGTTGCCCGGACGCGCTTTGGCCAGTGCGATCAGTTCCGCAACCGTCGTGGCCGGCAACGCGGTGTTCGCGAGCAGCACGTGCGGCATTTTGCTCAGTAGCACTACCGGCGTGAAGTCGCGGTCCGCATTGAACGGCAGCTTGTCGTACAGCAGCGGATTTACGGCAAACACCGGATGCGCGGCAAACAGCAGCGTATGGCCGTTCGGCGTTGCCTCGGCGACCGCGGCGGCGGCGATGTTGCCCGCGCCGCCCGCGATGTTTTGTACGACGACGGGCTGCTGCCATGTTCTGCTCAGCCGGTCGGCGAGGCGGCGCGCATTGACGTCGGCGGCGCCGCCCGGCGGCGTGGCGGCAACGATACGCACGGGCTGGGCTGGAAAATTTGGTGTGGACGCCGCGGCGATGCACTCCGGCAAAGTTGCCAAACATGCGGCAAACGCAAGGTATGAGTTACGCAGGGCGAAGGAATTCTTGGCGTGCATATTTGAGTGAACGCAGCGCAGGCGGGTCGCCTGCGCTACGCACCGGAGGAAGTCCCCTTAAGGGACGATGGTAATGGCATAAAGATGATGCGTCTCTCAATTTCAGATGCGCTTTTAGTATAGACTTTTCACTTTACCAGAATCGTTGAGGAGTTGACGAATGGACCTTCAACTGAAGGGGCGCACCGCGATAGTCACCGGCGCGAGTCAGGGATTGGGCCGCGCCATCGCGGTGGGATTGGCCGCGGAAGGCGTGAAAGTTGCGGCTGTCGCGCGCCGCATAAATCTGCTCGAGGAACTTTCGGCGGAGATCGTCGCGGCGGGCGGCGAGCAACCGCTGCTGATCCAGGCCGATCTATATCCCGAGGATGCGGCCGAGCGGATCGCCGACAATGCGCTCAAGGCGCTCGCGCGCGTCGACATATTGATTAACGCCGCGGGCGGCAGCCGCCCATTGCCGGTCAACGCGCCCAAGGCGCAGTGGATGGAAGGCCTGACGCTCAACTTCTTTCGCCTGCGTGAACTGACCGAAGCGGTAATCCCCGGGATGCAGGAGAACGGTTACGGCCGCGTGATCAACCTGACCGGCACGCGCGAGCCGCGCAACCTGAACGCGGCGCACGCGGCCAAGGCGGCGGTGCATGTGTGGTCCAAGGGATTGTCCAAGGTCGTCGCCGCAAACGGCGTGACCGTCAATTGCATCCAGCCCGGCAAACTGCGCAGCGAGCAGATCGACAAGCGCTGGCCGACGGCGGAAGCGCGTCGCGAGTGGGCGAAGAAAGAAGTGCCGATGGAGCGCATGGGCGAGCCCCACGAACTGGCGGACCTCGCCGTGTTTCTGGCGTCGCCGCGCGCCAGTTACATCACGGGCAATATCGTCGCGTTCGACGGCGGCGCCCGGTTTTTTGCGTTCTAGTCATCCGGCGCCGCAATCGCACGCACAGTGGTACGGGTTAATCCGTAGGGCGGATAAGCGCAGCGCAATCCGCCGTATGCAGGCGCATTGCTTGCCGCATGAACGATCGGCGGAAACGATCGGCGGAAGGCGCTGCGCTTTTCCGCCCTACGCTCCAGAACCGATCGAACGAAGGAGCCAAGCCGCAATGTTTGTAAGAGACGGACTCGCGGACCTCGTGCACAGCATCCGCTATCAGGATCTGCCCGCGGCCGTCGTGCACGAGGCAAAGCGGCTGATACTCGATACGCTCGGCTGCGCGCTGGGCGGTTATCGCAGCGAACCCTGCGCTATCGCGCGTCGCGTTGCGCGCGAGCTCGGCGGCAGCGCGGAGGCCACGCTCATCGGCGACGGCGGCAAGACGTCGTGCGCGCTCGCCACGCTCGTGAACGGCACGATGATCCGTTATCTCGACGGCAACGATTACTATTTTGGACAGGACTCCGCGCATCCCAGCGGGAATCTGGCGCCGGCGCTGGCGGTCGCCGAGAAGATGGGACGCGGCGGCGCCGATGTGATCGCCGCGCTGGTGGCGGCGTATGAAATCCAGATCCGCCTGTGCGATGCGGTCGCGGCGCCCGGCGTGTCGGGACGCGGCTGGCATCCCGGCACCAACATGCAGTTCTCGAGCGCGGCGCTGGCGGCGCGGCTGTTGAGCGACGACGCGGGCGTGACTGCGAACGCGCTGGCAATCGCGGGCAGCCAGCACAATACGCTCGCGCAATCGCAGCGCGGTCATATTCCGATGATGAAGGCGACCGTTGAGGCGAGTATTGCCAAAGGCGGCGTCGAGGCGGCGCTGCTCGCGGCGGGCGGACTCACCGGGCCTGATGAAATTTTCGAGGGCAGCGCGGGATGGGGAAAGACGGTGGCAGGGACCCTCGACTTCGCCGCGCTGGTAGCGCCCGTCGGCGGGCGCTACCGCATGCTCGACGCCTGCCTGAAGCCCTACGCGGCGGTGGCCGGCGCGATGGCGCCGATACGCGCTGCGCTCGATCTTGCAACGCCGGCCCCATTGTCGCCTGCGGATATCGACAGCGTCGTCATCAAACTGCACGCGAATGCCGCCAGGAAGGCCGCCGCCGATCCCGCCAAACTGGTCCCGCACGACAAGGAAACGGCGGATCACAGTTTCCATTACTGTATCGCCGTGTCGTTGCTGGATGGCGCGTGCGGTCCGGCGCAGTTCACTGCCGAGCGAATTGCCGCCGCGGACGTGAAGGAGTTGATTGCGCGGACGCGGATCGAGTCCGACGCGGAACTCACGGCGCTGTGGCCGCGGGCGTCCGGCGGCGGCGTCGTCGTCAGGTTGCGCGATGGCCGCGAACTGGCGAAGACGTATAAATTTCCGCCCGGGCATCCGCGCAACCCGCTCACCGATGCCGGCATCGAGGGCAGGTTTCTTGAACTGTCGGCGGATGTTTTGAGTGCCGCGCGCGCGCAGCAGGTTGTCGATGCGGTGTGGAAATTCGAGAGTGCCCCGCGCGTGGGCGACCTCATGGACCTGATGAAAGCGGACTGATCATGCATGCAGCAACCCACCCGACGATCGCGGTCTTCACCAAGAACCGCAGCAATCCCGCGTATGCCGCGGCGCGGCTGGGCGCCGACCGCAGCGCGCAGCGTTTTGGCGCGCGAACGGTGCATTACGTTCCGCAAAAACCCGATAACGTCGAGGAGCAGATCGCGCTGATCGACGCGGCGCTGGCGCGCCGTCCCGATGCAATCGTGCTGGTGCCGGTGCATCCGGCCGCGATCAACGAGTCGATCCGGAAAATCAACGCCGCCGGCGTGCCGATCGTCGGTTTCATCAATCCGTTCAGCGCGGGTGACACGGTCACCTACGTCGGCTCCGAGGACTATCCGCTCGCCTTCAAAATCGCGACCTACCTGTGCGAGCACCTCAAGGCGCGCGGCGATGTCGTCATAGTCGAAGGGCCGCGCGAGTCGGTCACCAGCATCGAGCGCGTGCGCGGATTTCGCGACGCGCTGCGCAACTTTCCGCAGGTCCGCGTGGTGGCGTCCATCCGCGGGGACTATCTGCACGAAGAGACTCTGCGTGCGGGCGCGGCACTGCTGGATTCGCCTGTGCGGTTTGACGCGATACTCGCCGCCAACGACGTCATGGCGCTCGGCATGCTCGAATTGCTCGATGCGGCGGCACGCGCGAGCGTCATCGTCGGCGTCAATGCCGTCCCGGATGCCATCACCGCGATCAGGCACGGCAGGCTGCTCGCGACCGCCGATTTCGACGCCATGAAAATGGGCTGCCTGGCAACCGAGGCCGCGATCCGGCATTTGCGCGGCGAGGTATTGCCTAGAACGATCACACTGCCCGTGCAAATCGTCGATCGAACGAATTGCGCGCAATGGGACAAACCGTTCGAGGAACGCGCATGTCCGCGCTGGGAAGACGTGGCGGGTTGAAAACGTAGCCCGGAAAGAGTGCAGCGCATTCCGGGGATCGTCGCATCGCGCGGACAACCGATGGCCCCGGATTGCATTTCATTGTATCCGGGCTACGCGTGCCGGATCACGTAGCCCGGAAGGAGCGCAGCGTATTCCGGGGATCGTCTGCATGCGGGCGGCTCGTGCGGGTATCACCCCTGTGCGCGAAAGTCCGAAAATGCGACCATCCGGGTGTGGCGTATTAACCTGTTAAAATTCATGCAGGTTTCCGGCACCAGCATTCACGGAGAAAAATCATGGACACAACGACACCCGCCGCGCCGCTTAAAACGACCAGCCCCACGCCCGGGCGCACGACGTACAAGGGCGCCGAAATCATGGTCGAGTACCTGATCAAGGAGAAGGTGCCGTACCTGTTCGGCGTATGCGGCCACGGTAACATCGGTTTTCTCGACGCGGCGTGCAGCGCCGCCG
>JAYWDM010000056.1:0-7850 GCA_043779885.1 Betaproteobacteria bacterium
CAGCCGTCAGCCGCCGATGACGAGGCGGTCTTCGTCAACGTCGGTAAAGCTATCGCGAGTTTCCTGGAAACCCTGACCAGCGGACGCACGCCGTTCGACCAGTTTCGCGAGGCCGTGGCGCGCGGGGAAACGCCCGCCGCGTGGAGCTATTCCGAGCCGGCGCAACGCGGGCTCAAGATCTTCATCGGCAAGGGCGCCTGCACCAACTGTCATAGTGGTCCCAACTTCACCAGCGGCGAATTTTTCACCACCGGCCTGTCGCGCTTCGCGCCGCTCGGCAAGCCCGACGCCGGGCGTCACGATGGCATCCGGCAACTTCTGCGCAGCCGGTTCAGTCTGCTGGGCCCCTACAACGACGACGCGTCGGGGACCAGCGCCGCGCGCACCCGCCAGGTGTCGCTTGAAAAAGCGAATTTCGGCGAGTTCAAAGTGCCCTCGCTGCGCAACCTGGTGCTGACCGCGCCCTATGGCCGCGACGGCAGCGTGGAAACGATCGCGGAGGTGGTGCGGCACTACGCCGAACTCGACCCCGTCCGTCTGCACGCGAAAGACGGCAAGCCCGCCATTCCCCTGAAGCTCACCGCAAGCGAGCAGACCGACCTCGTCGTCTTTCTCGAATCATTGAGCACCTTCTCCAACCCCTGGCGCCCGGACGATGGCGGGCGGTGCGAGTAGCCGGGCGGCAGGAATCCGCGCGCACCGACTGCACTTTTCCCCAATACGGTTAGTGCCGCCGGGCCCGGCCGCTTCCGGCGCCAACGGCTTGATGCAAAGCGTCCATCCATGTCATTGCGCGTAGACCAGCGCGACGCAGCAATCCCGCAATTCATCGCCTCCTTGCACTACGCGATTGCTCCGCGTCCCGCCGGGTTCTGCTCGCGGCTGAAGTCTCACCGTAATGAACAATTGCCGGGTTTTGCATCAACTTGCCAGGGATAAAACCACGATGACACTCGCACGTGACGTTATCCGCCCCGCCTGCGCTTGCCTGGCGCTGCTCGCATGCGCCGTGCATGCGCAGGACGTCAAGGATTTTCCGAGCCGCCCGCTGCGCATCATTACGGGCTACCTGCCGGGCGGCGTAAGCGATACCATCGCGCGCCTGATGGCCGAGAAACTGGGCGAGCGCATGGGCCAGCGCATCATTATTGACGGCCGGCCCGGCGCCGGCGGCACGCTGTCGATGGACATCGCGGCGCACGCCACACCGGACGGCTACACGCTATTCATGGGGCAGCCGGTCATCACGATCAGCCCCTCGTTCAAGCGCAAGTTCAGCTACGACCCGCTCAAGGCTTTCGCGCCGGTTTCGCTGGTCGGCCAGGGCGCGACGATGATGGTGGTGCATCCCGGCACGCCGGCCAATTCGGTGAAGGAACTGATCGCCTACGGCAAATCCAAGCCGCCGGGCGAACTGCGCTACGGTCATTCCGGACAGGGCTCCACCAATCACCTCGCCGGCGAGTTATTTTCCGTCATGAGCGGCATCAAATTTACCGCGATTCCCTATAAAGGCGCGGCGGCGAACGCCCTCGCGGTATTACAGGGGGAGGTGCAGGTCTCGTTTCTGCCTGAACTCGCGACCGTGCAACATCTGAAGGCCGGCCGGCTCAAAGCATTGGGCGTGACCAGCGCGAAGCGCTCTCACGCGACACCCGACGTGCCGACGATCGGCGAGACGCTGCCGGGTTTTGAAGTCCCCGTGTGGTACGGCCTGGTCGTGCCCGCGAAAACGCCGGGCGCCATCGTGCAGAAACTCAATCGCGAGATGAAAGCAGTGCTTGAGTCGCCCGATGTCATCAAGCGGCTCGCCGATCAGGGCATCGAAGTGCAGTACACGACCACCGCTGAATTTGCCAGGCTCATCGAAGAGGACGCGAAACGCTGGGCCAGGCTGGTGAAAGACGCCAACCTGACACTCGAATAACGCTGCAGGCCGGCTCGGTCCAGGACGCGCGCCGTTCAGACGGATGCGGAGCCGTAGAGATCGCGCGCGGCAGCGGCGCTGACCTTGCCGTCGGCGATGTCGTCCGCCACGCGGGTTCGGAGGCGCGCGTCGCCGTAGCCGCCGCCGCCCGGTGTTTCCACGATGACCCGGTCGCCCCTGTTGAGCACCGTCAGCACCTTGGAGGGAATCACTTCCTCGCGGCCGTCGGCGCGGCGGATGATGGAACGCGCCGATGCGCCCGGGAGTCCGCCGGCCAGGCCTTGCGCCGCGCTGAAGTGACGCTCGCCGCGGTGCGTGAACGTAACGTCGTCCGCGAGAATTTCGTACTCGCGCACTACGCCCAGCCCGCCGCGAAACTCGCCCGCCCCGCCCGAATCGCGCCGCAGTGCCGCTCGCCGCAGCCGTATCGGCGCTTCCATTTCGAGCGCTTCGGCCGGCAGGTTCATGCAATTGCTCGCGTCCGTGTCGACCACGTCAACGCCGTCGTGCCCCGCCGCGGCGCCGCTGCCGCCGGCGATCAGCTCGCTGACGATGTAACGCTCGCCGTTGGCATAATGTCCGCCGAACGCCACGATCAACAAAGTTCCCGCCGCCGGCGCGGCGACACGGTCCGGCAGCACGCCGGCCAGCGCGCTCACCATTGAAGTGGCCACGCGTTTGATCGTCGAGGTGCGCGCATTGACCGGCGCAGGTTCGCGCGGATTGACCAGCGACCCCGGCGGCAGATTCAGCGTCACGGGCCGGAAACAGCCGCCGTTGGTGGGGATAGCCGGATCGGTCAGCACGCGCACCGCGTAGTAGGCGGCGGCCTGCGAACCCGACGGCACGCAGTTCATCGGGCCCTTGACCTGCGGCGACGTTCCGGTCAGGTCGAACTCGATGGCGCCGTCCCGGATGGTGACCGCGACTTCGATGCGCAGCGGCTTGTCGAGCTCGATGCCGTCGTTGTCCATCACGTCCACGTAGCGATAAGTGCCCTCCGGAATGCGGCGCAACGCTTCGCGCGTCATGATTTCCGAACGATCGAGCAGATCCTCGAACACCGCCATCAGCAGTTCCCCGCCATAGCTCCCGGCGAGCGCCTGCAGCCGCCGCGCACCCACGTTGCACGCCGCGAGTTGCGCGTTCAGATCGCCCAGCAAAGTATCGGGCAGGCGCGAATTCTGACGCAGGATCGCGACCATCGTCTCGTTGTACTCGCCGGCCTCGCGGAATTTGAGCGGCGGAATGCGCAGCCCCTCCTGAAAAATCTCGGTCGAATTCGGCGGCAGCGAGCCCGGCGAGTAGCCGCCCACGTCGCCGTGATGCGTCATCGTCGCCGCCATCGCGATGATGCGGCCGCGATGGAAGACCGGCGTCATGATGGCGATGTCGGGCAGATGGGTGCCGCCGCAGTACGGATCGTTGAGGATGAACGCGTCGCCCTCGCGCATCGTGTCCAGCGGATACTTCTGCACCATCGACCGGATCGTGGGAATCAGCGTGGCGAGATGGACGGGAATCGCGCACGCCTGCGCGAGCGTCTCGCCGCCGGCAGTGAACAGGCTCGCGGAGGTGTCCAGCCCTTCTTTAACGATCGGCGAAAAAGAGCTTTTCAGCAACGTGAGCTCCATTTCGTTGGCGATGCCTTCCAGCTTGTTGCGGATCACCTCGGCGGTGACCGGATCGACTATTTCGCCGTGCGTTGCGCGGTTCATGCCTGCTCCGTGCCGGAGCGATCGTTTTCGAACGTCAGTATCAGCGTGCCGCTGGCATCAATGCCGGCGTGCCAATCCGGCTCGACGACGGTGGTCGTATCGGCCTGCTCGACGATCGCCGGGCCGGCGAAACGCGTACCCGGGATCAAGCGGTTGCGTTCGTACACCTTGGCCATCACGAAATCGCCGGAATTCGCGGTGAGGATGCGGCGGTGGCCCTTGACCGGGTCACCGGGCAGCGGCACGTAACGGTCGTGCGCGCCCGCCGCGTTCGGATCGGCGGCTGCCTGATGCACGGCGCGCAGATTGACGAATTTCACCGCGCCTTCGACGCTGTGGCCATAGACGCGATTATGCGCGGCATAGAAATCCCGGCGCAATTGCGCCAGCACATCATCCGCGGCGAGCGCGACCGTCACCTCCAGATGGTACGACTGCCCCACGTAACACATGTCGGCGAGGTACTGCACTTCGACCGCCGCGGGCGCGATGCCTTCCACCTGCATGAGCTCGCGGCATCGCGCATCGAGCACCGCGAATTCGCGGACGATGTCTGCGCGCGTTGCCGCCTCCATCACCGTATGGAACGCCGTGGCGGCCTCATGCTCGACCGGCGCCGCCAGCAACCCCGCCGCCGACAGTACGCCGGGATACAGCGGCACGATCACGCGCTGCATGTCGAGTTCGCGCGCGAGCGCGCAGGCGTGCACCGGACCGCCGCCGCCCAGCGGCACGAGGCTGAATTTGCGCGGGTCTACGCCACGCTTCACCGAGACGAAACGTATGCCTTCCGCCATGTTGGCGTTGACCACGCGATGGATGCCCAGCGCGGCCTGGGCCACCGGCATGCCGAGCGGCGCTGCAATCACGCGCTCGATCGCCGCGTGGGCCAGTGCCGGCTGCAATTTGAGCGAACCGGCCGCGAAGTAGTCGGGGTCAAGATAGCCAAGCACGATAGATGCATCGGTCACCGTGGGTTGCCGGCCGCCGCGCCCGTAACAGGCCGGCCCGGGTTCGGAACCCGCCGACGCCGGCCCGACGCGCAGCGACTGCGCGCCGTCGAGCCACGCGAGGCTGCCGCCGCCGGCGCCGATCGCGTTGACGTCCACCATCGGCACGCGCACCGCGTAGCCGTCGAGATTGCCCTCGTCCGCAATCAGCGGCTTGCCCTGCGCCACCAACGCAATATCGGCGCTGGTGCCGCCGATGTCGATCGTGATCAAGTCGTGCCGGCCCGCGATTTTTCCCGCCATGCGCCCGCCGATCACCCCGGCCGCCGGGCCGGACAGGAACAGCCGCACCGGCCGGCGGCGCGCGATGCGCGAAGACGCCACGCCGCCGCGCGACTGCATCATCTGCAATACGGAACCGACGTTTTGCGCGGCAAGGTCGCGTTCCATGTTCTCCAGATAGCGGTCGATCACCGGCTTCACGTAGGCATCGAACGCGGTGATGCAGGTCCGCTCGTATTCGCGGAACGCCGGATCGACTTCGCACGACAGCGACACCATCAATGCGGGGTACAGCTCGCGGATGATTTCCGCCACGCGCCGCTCATGCGCCGGATTAAGGAATGAAAAAAGGAAGCACACGGCGATCGCCTTCACGTCCTGCGCGGCGAGATAGGCCACCTCGCGGCGCACGGCGGCCTCGTCAAGCGGCGTCAACACCTCGCCCGCGGCCGACACGCGCTCCGGCACCTCCCGGCGCAGGCGACCCGGCGCCAGAAACACGGGCGTCGCCGGCTCGAGGATCGCGCGATACACGGCACGCCGGTTCTGCCGCCCGATCTCGAGCAGATCCTTGAATCCTTCGGTCGTGATGAGACCGATGCGTGCGCCCTTGCGTTCGAGTACCGCGTTGGTCGCCACCGTCGTGCCGTGCACGAAGCGCCGGATCTGCTCCGGCGCAACGCCCCAGTGTTCCGCCATGTGACGAACCGCGTGCAACACGCCCGCGCTCGGATTGGCGCGCGTGGTCGGAATCTTGACCAGCCGCAGTTCACCATTGCTGCTGCGACAGACGACGTCGGTAAAGGTACCGCCGATGTCGACGCCGACCGAAAACCCGCCGGCCGAAGCCGGCATCCTGGATAAAACCGCACCGCTGATGGTCATGGCGTTCCCAAGTCGAAGAGCTATCGCCCGCTTGAATCGGCTGAGTATAGCCCGCCGTCACGCCGACGACCCGCGCCGCAACCGTGCGAGTTCCAGCGCAGGCAGTTTTCGCGTTGCGCTACGTTCGCAGGGTATTTTCCACCGCTTCGCGATGCGCGAATTGCGCCGCGTGCCGTTCAACCTGTTCGGCATAGTGCTCCATGAAGCGCGTGAAAAACCGCTCACCCACCGCAACCGCCGCCGGATCGAACTCGGCGCACGGTGACGGCATGAGATCGAAATTGCCCTTGTTGCGCCCGCGCACGAGCAGCGCGGGCAGCCTGCGCGAGCCGGTCGTGCGCACATGCGCGGGAATGTAGCTGATCCCGTAGCCAACGCGCAGGTGCGAAGCTGCGTTCGGCGCCGAGCGATGCGGGCACAAGGTGTGGTGCAGAGACATTTCGCCCGCTTTGAGTTCCATCGCGGTAATCCCGGTTTCGTCGAGCGGTTCGACGATGACCTGGCCCGCGGCGTTGATACTGTGCTCAAGCCGCGAATTGGCGTGATGGTGCTGTCGTGGCGTGCCGTTCGGGGGCAGCACTTCCATGCAGCCGGCCTCTTTGCTGGCGTCGGACAGCGCGATCCATGCCGTAACGTGCTCGTGCGGCTCCAGACCAAAATAAGTCGCGTCCTGGTGCCACGCGGTAAAAGCGGGCGAACCCGCCTCCTTGACAAAAAACGTTCCCCAGAACACCAGAATATCGGGGCCTATGACATCCTCGACGGCGTCGAGAACACGCGGATGCCGGCACAGCGCCTCGACCCACGGCAGAAAGGTGTAGGTCCCCGAACGATATTTTTTGTGCGCCCTCGCCAATGGCGTGCCGATGCGCGCTTCCAGGCGAACGATGTTGTTCAGGCCTGCCGCCGCTTCGTCCGGCGTGAGCACGGAAAGCGGAAACAGAAAACCGTTCTGGCGATAGTCCCGGACCTGCTTTTCGGTAAGTGCTTTCACGCGCGCTCCCCCCATCCTCAAAACTGAAACATGCATGCATCGGTCGCGGTTCATGGCATGATACCTGCATGGTATTCCCCGGCAAAATCGATGTCCATCTTCCGGCGGACGAACCGGCCGCCAGCGCCTGAAAAGGAATTGCACGATGCGGATTTTCAATTTTTCCGGCGGTGAAATGGCGATGGCGTTGTCGTGTGCCCTGCTGGCTGTAATCGCGATGCTCCCGCCGCGCGCGAACGCTGCAGCGACGGAAAATTATCCGCAACGGCCGATCCGGCTGGTCGTGCCGGTGCCACCGGGAGGCGCCGGTGATTTCACCGGCAGGTTGATCGGCAGCAAGCTCGCTGAATCTCTCGGACAGAACGTCGTCGTCGAAAACCGCGGCGGCGCCGCCGGCGTCATCGCGACGGAGTTCGTGTCCAAGGCAACGCCCGACGGCTACACGCTGCTGCTGTCCTCCAGCACGACCCACGGCATCAGCCCCGTGCTCTACAGGAAACTGCCCTACGACGCGCTAAAGGACTTCACGCATATCGGCCTGATTGCCACGCTGCCCGGCGTGATGGCCGTCAATCAAGCGGTGCCCGCGCACACGGTCAGAGAGTTCGTCGCGCTCGCCAGGGCCAGGCCCGGCACGCTGCTGTTCGGATCGTCGGGCAGCGGCGGGCCGCCGCACCTGATGGGTGAACTTTTCAAGTCGGTTGCCGGCGCACCCATCGTGCACGTTCCCTATAAAGGCAGCGGCCCGGCGGTCATCGACCTGGTCGGCGGGCAGATCCAGGTCATGTTCGACGGCTTGCCTTCCCTGCTCGGGCAGATCAAGGCCGGCAAGCTGCGGGCGCTCGCCGCGGTCAGTGCGAAACGCTCGAATGCATTGCCCGATCTGCCGACCATGGCGGAGGCGGGCTTTGCGGGTGTTGAAGGCGGGCTGTGGTACGGGATTTCCGCCCCGGCCGGTGTTGCGCGCGGCATCGTGGACCGCATCAGCAAAGAAATCTTCGCGGCAGTCGCGGTTGCGGAGATCAAGGATCGTTTCGCCAGCCAGGGCGCCTTCGTCTCACCGCTCGGTCCGCGCGAGTACACGCAGTTCATCC
>JAYWDM010000057.1:0-2684 GCA_043779885.1 Betaproteobacteria bacterium
GTGCCGCCGCGTACCGTGTACGACGGCGCATACAGCAGCGCGCGGTCGAGCATGGCATTGAAACGATCATCCGACGGCAGGCATGCGCGAACTTCCTCGGGCACGACCTGGCGCGCGAGTTCAGGTACATCCTGATCGAACTGATTGCCGAGGTCCTTCACGAGCGCTGCCGCAACGTCCGGCGTCGCGCCTTTGTTGAGCAGCCCGGCGATCGAAAAAGACATCCGGTGCAGCGCCCAGATGTGAGCGACCAGGCGGCCCACTTTCTCGGCGGCATAGCGGTCCGGCTGCGGTCCCATCTGATCGACCAGGTGCACGAGCACGCCGTAGGAATTCAGCCAGCGCTCCGACCCGCTGCGCTCATGCGCAAGCTCGCCGGACACCTGCTTCCAGCCATCGCCCACACCGCCGATGACGCTGTCGTCGGCGACCAATACGCCGTCGAACACGACTTCGTTGAAGTCGTGGTCGCCGGCCAGATTGATGATCGGGTTGATGCGTATGCCCGGCGCTTTGAGATCGACTATGAACTGGGTAACGCCGGCATGGCGGTCGGTCTCCGCGCGCGGCGCAGTGCGCGCAAACAGGTTCATGAGATGCGCCTTGTGCGCGTAGCTGGTCCACACCTTGGTGCCGTCGATGCGCCAACCGCCATCGACCTTCGTAGCCCTCGTGCGTATGGATGCAAGGTCAGACCCGGAATCCGGCTCGCTCATGCCGACGCATACGAAACACTCGCCCGCCGCTATGCGCGGCAGGTAGCGCTGCTTCTGCTCCGCTGAACCCGCAGCGAGCAGCAGGGGCCCGAACTGCCGGTCGGCAAGCCAATGCGCGCGGACCGGCGCGCCCGCGGCCAGCAGTTCTTCGGTCACCACGTAACGCTCGAGCGAGCTGCGCTCATGCCCCCCGTAAGCGCGCGGCCACGTCATGCCTATCCAGCCGCGCGCGGCGATTTTGCGGCTGAAGTCCGCGTCGTAGCGGTCCCACCCGGCCGGCTCGCGCGTATAGGTGCCCGCCGCGAGCTCGGCCGCGAGAAACGAGCGAACCTCGTCGCGCAACTGGTCCAGATGCGGTGGCAGTGCGGACGCGGGCAGGCTGAAACTATCGAGAATCATAGGCGAGGCAGAGCGCTGAAAAAAAACCGACCGGGATGAACGGGATCGAGTGCCCCAACAGGGTCGCGTTCAGTATCCTGAACGCCGTTCAGTATTTTCAAGGTGGCTGTCAGGTGTGTCAAGGCGGCTTCCATGCGTCTATTTGACCGCACCGGCCTCGATCAGACGTGCAATCTCGTCGTCAGCCACCCAGCCGCTGAGCGCGGCACGGGCATTGGGCTCCTCGGGTGCCGTCGGCGCGTCGGGTATCGTGCGGCTGAAGCGCGGCATCACCGCGGGCTGGACGACGCCGTCCACGGTGATGAACGTGTCGCGCTGCCTGAAGTGCGGGTGCGCCGGCGCTTCGGCCAGATTGAGCACCGGCGCAAAGCAGGCATCGGTACCCTCGAGCAATTTGCACCAGGCCTCGCGATTGCGGGTTTTGAATTTCGCCGCGAGCACAGCGCGCGCCTTGTCCCAATTGTTCTTGTCGCGCTGCGCGCCTATTTCCGCCGGGTCAATTTCCATCAGGCGCAGGAGTTCGGCGTGAAATCTCCCTTCGATGGCGCCCACCGATACGAGGCCGCCGTCCGCGCAGGCATAAACGTCGTAAAAATAAGCGCCCGAATCGGATGTGTTGGTACCGCGCTCCAGTTCGAACAATCCAGCCGCGTGCAAGCCGAATACCGAAGTCATCAGCGATGCGGTGCCATCGACGATGGCCGCGTCCACGACCTGTCCCGCGCCCGATTGCCGCGCTTCCATGATGCCGGCCAGCAACCCCATCGCCAGGTATAAAGAGCCGCCTGCATAGTCGCCGACGATATTGAGCGGCGGACTGGGCAACTGGCCCCGGCGGCCGATACTGTGCAGCGCACCTGTGAGCGCGATGTAATTCAGATCGTGTCCGGCGGCCGCTGCGAGCGGCCCGCTTTGCCCCCAGCCGGTCATGCGCCCGTAAACGAGCCGCGGATTGCGCTGCAGACACACTTCCGGGCCCAATCCCAGACGTTCCGTAACGCCTGGTCGAAAACCCTCGATCAGCGCATCAGCCTTCACGACGAGCCGCAGAACGAGATCTATCGACGCGCTTTGTTTGAGATCGAGTGCGATGGCCTTGCGGTTGCGCAGCAGCAGGTTGTATTTGAGCGGGCGCGGATTGCCGAGATCGACCGGCTCCAGCCTGTCGATGCGCAACACCGTCGCGCCAAGGTCGGCGAGCAGCATCGCACACATCGGGCCCGGCCCGATGCCCGCGAGTTCGACGATTTTTATTCCGCTCAATGGCCCCATTCGTTACTTGTCCTCATGACGGTTAAGCTGGTGCAGTGCCTTACCCTGCGCGGAATATTTACATCATGGCAGTGTTGGAGAAACTTCTCCCCTTGCAAGGGTGCGGCTGGGAGGGAAATGCGGAATGTGCCACTCATCCCCCCATCCCCACCCTAGCCCTCCCCTTGAAGGGGAGGGAATGTCGCATTAATCATTGAGCACTGCACTAACCGCGGCTTCCCAGCATACCCGATGCTTTGGCGGCGACTTCCTTGACGAGTCCGCGCAATGCCTCATGCTTGCGCTGGAACCGATCGA
>JAYWDM010000058.1:0-7835 GCA_043779885.1 Betaproteobacteria bacterium
GATCAGGCTCTGATCAGGCGCGGGATGACGCTGATGCTCGCGGCCGAGCCTGACATGGAGGTGGTGGGACAGGCGGCCGACGGCGTGGAAGCGGTCGAGATGGCGGAGCGCATGCGTCCCGACGTCGTGCTGATGGATTTGAATATGCCGCGCAAGGGAGGTGTCGCCGCCACGCGCGAAATCACGCTTTCCCTGCCCGGCACCCACGTGTTGGTGCTGACTACCCTGGATGCCGATGAAACCGTCTTCGAAGCGGTGCGCGCCGGTGCCCATGCCTACCTGCTGAAGGATGCAAGCGAAGGTGAACTGCTCGACGCGGTGCGCGCGGTGCATCGTGGCGAGTCCCGGCTGACGCCGCAGATCGCGCGCAAGGTGATGGATCAGTTTCGGCGGCTTGCCTCTTCGCTCGAAACTGCCGCCGCGGGGGCCACCTTGAATGCTCACGTGGCGCCGGACAGGGCGCCGGATGCCGCCCAATCCAGTGCCGCTCATGCGGTCGCCGAGACGCTCAGCGACAAAGAGGAAAAGATTCTTGGCCTTATCACCGAGGGCAAGAGCAATAAGCAGATCGCGACGGCGGTGTTTCTGGCCGAGGGTACGGTCAAGAATTACGTGAGCCGTATTATGGACAAGCTCCATGCCAATACGCGTACCGAGCTGGCAGTGATGTCGGTGCGCCAGCGCCGCGGCAATTGACCGCGCTGCCGGCCGCATCAATCCACAGAGATCGCGTCGCCGCGCACGCGCGCGCTTGCAACCGCACTGACCGCAGCACGTGTGCAATGTCGCCGGCATGGGACGGGGCGCATACCCCCGGGCATCGCAACTGTGACCTTAGTCACCTGCAAATCGTGACCTTCAGCAGCTTACGCGTGACCGGGCAACGGCTAGAGTGCAGGGCATGGACGCGCAGATAAAAAGACAGCACCGCGACGTTCAATCCCGAGAAACCAATCCACAAAGGACCCCATCATGAACATGAAATCAATTTACAAAGCGTGTTTGCCCGCCCTTGCCGCGGTCTTCGCGTTTGCCACCGTCACCGCCACTGCCCAGTCCACCATGGCAGCGAAGGAAAGCGCGGCGCAATTAAAGTCCGACAAGGCCGCGCTGCATCGCCAGCTAAAGCGACTGGAGACCGACGAAGCGAGGCTGAAATCCGACACCGCCGCGGGCCGGATGTCGGCGGAGTCCAAGGACGCATACGAGGTCTACAAAGCCGGCGAGGCGGTCAAGGGCGAGAAGGCGGCAATCGCCGACGATAAGGCGGCCTCGGTGCAAATGAGTGCGGACAAGGCCGCGCTGCAGCGCCAGTTGAAGCGATTGGAGCTCGCCGAGGCGCGGCTGAAAGCCGACAAATCCGAGGGGAAAATGGCGGCGGAGTCCAAAGACTCGGAAAAGGTTTACAAGGACAAGCAGGCAATCAAGGGCGAAAAGAAGGACATTGCCGCCGACAAGAAATAGCCGGCAGCGGCATCCACGGCAATCGTACAAGCCCCGCGCCGCGGGTTTGTTGTTTTTGGGAACCAATTCATGGTCACCCTCGTGCTGTTCCGCGAATGCAGTTGGCAACGGCGCAGCCTGCCGCGCCGGGGGGACGCCAAACAGGAACTCGACAGTTCGGTTACGCAACTCACCGCGCAGCCGGCAAGTGCGCCGGCGAGAAGGGCGAAGCGCAGTTGAAATGTTTCGCGCCGGATCGCAGCGCCGATGTGAAAGTGCTCGCCAGCGCCGTAGTTCAGGTGATCGTGGACGAAACGGTATTCGACCGGCTCGAGCGCGTGCCGGTGTACTGATTCAAATTGTCTTACTGAGCTTTTCATAAATGCCTGACGCTCAGTCCCTCATCCCCGGCCCTTCTCCCAGAGGGAGAAGGGAGATTTTCAGGCGTAAATGGGTTGTCACTCATTTACGCAATGCTAAATAGGAGTAGACGCGTGGTTAATGCAAAACGTTTAAAGATGTTTGTCGCAGTGATGTTCATCGTGGCGGTGGCTGGATGCGCGGCAACGCCTGCGCGGGAAAGTACCGGCGAATACATAGATGACACCGTAATTACGACGAACGTGAAGGCGGGTATTTTCAACGAGCCCTTCCTGCGGGAACTGCAGATATCCGTGCGTGCATACAAAGGAGACGTGGAACTGAACGGGTTTGTCAATTCACGGCAGATCGCAGATAAACCGGTCGACATCTCACGTCATGTCGCAGGCGTAACCTCGGTAAAGGACAGTCTCATCGTCAAATAACTGCGTGCGCGCGGCGGTGACACAACTTCGGAGGTGGTGCGGCGTGTCGGCGATCGGGTCGAAGTCGGAGGCGGCGAGTCGGCATTGCAAATTAAGCCCGGCTTAAAGTCGGTCCGCACGCAGGCGACTGCGACGTGAGGACTACTTATGCCGGGCGTCTGAACCGCAGCCGGCGCATGCGCTGCCGGCAGATGCGGCCGCCTGAAATGCATATCGATTTTACGGCCGATCGAAAATTGCGCACGCTGCCGCAACCGGGACGACCCTATAATAGTCGCTGACCACACCCGATGGAGCACGCATGAAATACAGGCTGATGTGGCTGGTTCTTGCCCTGGTGACGGCGGCCCACGGCGCGACGCTCGACGCGGGAACGCGGTATCCGCCGGAGCTGAAGCCATTGCAGCAAGAGGCCCAGGCGGCACGCTTGACGGCTGAACTGCTGGCGCGTTATCACTACAGGAATATCCCGCTCGACGCCGCCTTTTCGGAGAAGATATTCGACCAGTATCTTAAATCCCTTGATGCCGAGAAGCTCTTCTTTCTGCGGTCTGACATCGACCGCATGTCCGGCGATCGCACCAGACTGGGCGAAGCGATCCTTAAGGAAGACCTTGCCATTCCATTCGCGATTTTCAATCTTTACGAGCAACGCGCTGCCGAGCACCTGGCGTACGCCCGCACGCTGCTCGAAAAAGGGTTTGATTTCCAGCAGAACGAAAGCTACCCATTTGCACGGGCCAAGGCGGAGTGGCCGAAGACTGAAGCGGAAATGCGCGATCTGTGGCGCAAGCGGGTCAAAAACGACTGGCTGCGGCTCAGGCTCGCCGGGAAGCAGGATGCGAACATCGTCGAAATACTCGATAAGCGTTATGACAATTTCCTGAAGCGCCTGGGCCGGCTCAAGAGCGCGGATGCCTTTCAGGCATACATGAACGCCTACACCACGGCCGTCGAACCCCATACCAACTACATGGGACCGCGTGCAGCGGAAGAATTCGACATTTCGATGCGACTCTCCCTGGTCGGGATAGGCGCGGTGCTGGCGGATATGGATGAATACACCACGATACGGGAACTGGTACCCGGCGGGCCGGCAAGCCTTTCGGGCCAACTGAAAATAGGGGACCGCATCGTCGGCGTCGCGCAGGGCCAGGGCGGTGCCATTACGGACGTCATGGGCTGGCGCCTGGATGACACTGTGGCGCTGATTCGCGGCACGGCGGACTCGGTCGTCGTGCTCGACGTGCTCCCGGCGGACGCCGGCCCTGATGGCAGGCACAAATTGGTTACTCTCGTTCGCAAAACAATCAGCATGGAGGCGCAGGCCGCTAAAGCATCCGTACGCACCGTCATGGACGGTAAAGCCGTTCGCCGCGTCGGCGTGATAGCTCTTCCCTCGTTCTACGAGGATTTCACAGCCAAACAAAGACGCGTCCAGGATTACCGGAGCGCGAGCCGCGACGTGGTCCGCCTGCTGGACGATTTGAAAAAGCAGAAGGTCGACAGCGTGCTGATCGACCTGCGCAATAACGGCGGTGGTTCATTGGCGCAGGCGGTTGAACTCACCGGCTTGTTTATTGACAAGGGGCCCGTGGTGCAGCAGCGCCACGCCGACGGCCGGATCTCGGTGGAGAGCGACACCCAGGCCGGTGTCGCCTGGGACGGGCCTCTTGGCGTGCTGATCAACCGGGGCTCGGCGTCGGCGTCGGAGATCTTTGCCGCCGCCATTCAGGACTATGGCCGCGGCCTGATCATCGGTGAACCGAGTTTTGGCAAAGGCACCGTGCAAGGCATGGTCGATCTCGATCGCGTCGCCAGGAATGACAAGCCGAAATTCGGCGAACTCAAATTGACCGTCGCACAGTTCTTTCGCATCAACGGAGGCACTACGCAGTTGCGCGGCGTAATACCGGATATTCCACTGCCCGTGCTGTCCGATGCGGAGAGCTTCGGCGAATCCAGTTTTGGCAACGCACTCCCGTGGTCGCAGGTAAAGGCAGCCGATTATCTGCCGGCCGGCGACCTGAAAGCCCTGCTGCCCATCCTTATGACGCTGCACGAGGCCCGCGTGAAGAAAGACCGGGATTTCCAGTACCTGCAGGAAGACATTGCCGAAGCCCGGCTTCAGCGCAAAAGAAACCTGGTGTCACTCAACGAAGCCGAACGGCGCAAAGAGCGGGACGCGCAGGAGACCCGGTTCTTGTCCCGTGAAGCGCGCAAGGATGGTGACAAGAGCGCCGGCAACGAGTCTGCGTCGGCTAAAGCCAGTGCGCTTCAAGATGATGGCCTGCGGCCGGGCGAACGCAATCTCGCCAATCAACTGGCGGCCGAAAAGGCGCGGAAGAACGCCAAAGACGTCTTGTTGAACGAGGCCGTCAACATACTGGGCGATCAAGTCACGTTGCTGAGAGCCGGCGGCAGGCTTGCGACCCGCGTCAGGCCGGAGTCCCGATTGATGCCGGATTAGGAAAGCGGCTGACCGCGATGCGGCGGTCCGGGTGCGCGTTGGTCGGCGCGGCTGCGGCAATCTCGTCAAGTGCGGTGGCACGATTGCGTGCCGCGTCCGCTGCTTGCTCGATGTGCTGTACGCCGCCGATGGCGGCGGCGGCACCTTCCAGTCGCAGTGAAAGCAACATTCATCGACGCGACACCAGCGCGCAAGCGGTGCAGGCCGGCACGTCCCGCGCCGCAGTGATCGTGTCAATAAGTCACTAGGGTTTTGTGCAAGGCCTCATAGAACGTGAGCGTAGTCCAGCCCAGAATACTTACATCGGGCGAACAGCTAAGTTGATGGCTACGCGGCCCGGCAAATGGAGGCTCACATGATTCTTGACTTGATCTGGATGGCCGGAGAAGTTCTGAGCACCGCCGCATTACTGGCGGGCGCATTTTTGGCGTTGATGCAAACGCCGCCGTTCCTGGACTGGTTCAATTTCGAGCCGGCATCTACCGCTGCTTTGCCTGCGCTGGAGAAAAAACTGCGGTTAACCTCGTGACTCGCCGGTAACCATCGGCGACGGGCGGTTCCGGCTGGCATCCGTCGTCCGGGCCCCCTGTCTGGGGACTGCGAAAAAGCCGCCGAAAAATTGCTTTTGCGCGCCAGAAAAATACGATCGCGCCGTGTTACCCTGCACGTCGCGGTGACTTGGGCTTGGGGAGTAAATTCAGATGCTCGACCACGTAGGCAAATACGAACTGAAAAGTGTGCTCGGCAAAGGCGCATCGGCGACGGTGTATCGCGGTGTCGACACTTTTTCGAATACGGTAGTTGCCGTCAAAGTTATCAACCCCGATGTGTTCGAAGACGCCGAGGCAGGCGGTGATCTGCGCGCGCAATTCCTGAATGAGGCGTCTCTCGCCGGCCAGCTCCAGCATCCGCACATCGTTTCAATTCTCGATGCCGTGGTGACTCAGGACTCCGGCTATATCGCGATGGACTACGTGCCCGGCGGAAACCTCGCGAAGCGCACGAACATGCAGAACCTGTTTTCCATCGAAGATGCGATCCAGGTGGGTTTCAAATGTTGCAGCGCCCTCGACTACGCATTCCGCCAGGGGATCGTGCACCGGGACATCAAGCCCGCCAACATCATGGTGGTCAAGGACACGGAAATAAAGATTGCGGACTTCGGCGCCGCCTACCTGTGGAAGAACAGTCCGGCCGACACCACGAACGTCGGCTCGCCGGCTTACATGTCGCCGGAACAGGTCACCGGCCAGACGCTGACGCACCGCAGCGATATGTTCTCGGTCGGTATCGTGCTCTATGAACTGTTGACCGGGCAGCGTCCGTTTATTGCGCAGACGCTGCAGGAAATGCTCGACAAAGTGGTCGAGGCGGACCCGCTGCCGCCGAGCCGCGTGCGGCCCGAGCTGCCATCCGGGCTCGACCGGATAATTCTCACGGCGCTGAATAAAGCGCCCGCCGCGCGCTATTCCACGTGGGCTGAATTCGCGCTTGAATTGGCGAAGGCGGGGGGACTTGGCTTCCAGCAGCAGTCCATACGCGACAGCGAAAGCTACGCGGCGCTCAGGCGCGTTGAGATGCTGCAAAAACTCGACGATGGCCAGATCTGGGAGCTGGTGCACGCCGGCCGCTGGATGCGTCTGCCGGCGCGCAGCATGATCATTCGGGAAAACGAACTGGGTCAAAGTCTGTTCTTCCTGGCGAAAGGTCAAGCCAAAGCCAGCAAACAGGGGCGCACGTTCAACCTGATCGGAGCAGGGGAGTGTTTCGGCGAAATGGCGTACATCCGCGGCGGAAAAATACCGCGACAAGCCACGGTCGAGACGCTGACGGAAACGGTATTCGCCGAGTTTGACAGCGCCGCGCTGGAGAAAATGAGCGACAGTTGCCAGCTTCATTTCACGCGGGCGCTGGTGCGCACGCTGGTGGAACGCCTGGAATTTGCCAACGTCAGGATTTCACAAACGACCCAGTAACGCCACCGGGCAGCCGGGACAACGCGTCAGTCGGCCGCCTCCACTGCGCTGATCTTGTCGGCGATCTCGTCGAGATCTTCCTGCGTGATCCCAAGCTGGTCGAGTGCAAATTCGCCGCCGCGTATCCATTCGGCGCTGGTCACGTCCATGGTCTGTTTGACGAAGATCGACTCCGCGGCCAGCGTGAGCGCGATGTGCAGCAAACTCGCGGCGGGGAGGCCGGCGCCGTCAGCCTGCAACTGCGCAAAATCGTGATGCCGCAACACCGCCAGGCAGATTTCGTCCGGCAGCAACCACGTCTTGGCCATCTGGTGGCCGACGCGCGCATGGTTCATTGCGTAGCGCTTGTCTTCGCTGACGGTTATGCCGTCGCCGTCTTCCGGCTCGCAGCCCGCGAATACGGGCTTGTATCCTTTGAAGCGCTGCATCATGGCCAGCATGCCGCAGTCGCGAAAGAGCGCAAACGTGTGCGCCGCGTCGCGGTCGATCCGCGTGAATTGACGCGCGAGAAGCGCGTTGATGCGCGCGATGCCCGACGAAGTCTCCCAGTATTCGTCCATCTGGTCGCTCGTGCCGCCGGGGAAGGCTTGCCGCAACAGCAGCCCCGTCACCAGTTCGGCCACATTTTGCAGGCCCAGCAGCGCAATCGCCTGCGGCACCGAAGTCGCCTTGGTGCGCAATCCGTAAAACGGCGAATTCACCGTCTTCAGCATGCCGGCCGCGAGGCTTACGTCGCCGCCGATGAGTTTGCCTAGCTTGGCGAAATCAGGGTCGTCATCGCGCATTTCCTGCATCAGCTTGGTCAATATTGTCGGGCACGGCGGGATGCCGATGTCCTTGACGATCTGACCGGCTTCGCGGTCGAGAACTTCGAGGTCAGTTTCCATGCCAGTCAGCCCGCTAAAAGTTTAAGTGGGCGAGGGCGGCGCTTCTTGCACAAGACGCCTCGCATACTCTGTATCGGCCGCAGACGGGAAATCTTGAGGGAATTCAAGGTTGCCCGACACGACCACAGTCCCCGCGCGCGTCTCGATCCGCAAGACGGGTTTGCAGGCAATCGGTGGCGAACGTAGTTACGGGCAGCCCACGGCGACGAAGCGATCTCGCTGCTCGCCTGCCCGGGACTCCTATACCGGACGG
>JAYWDM010000059.1:0-7816 GCA_043779885.1 Betaproteobacteria bacterium
CTCGGCGCCATCGGCTTCACCGAGCGCGATGTCGACGCGCTGGTGGAAGGCGCGTGGCCGCAGCAGCGTGTGATCAGGAACGCGCCGCGTGCGGTGACGCGCGGCGAATTGGGCGAACTCTTTCGCGGCGCCATGGCATACTGGTAAGAAAACGACGTTTATCCCGAGGAGGAGGACAGCATGAAAATACTTCTGCGCACATCCGGGTTGCTGCTGCTGGCGGCGTGGTGCGGTGTCACCGCGGCGCAACAGCCGCTCAAAATCGGCATAGTCACTTTCCTGTCCGGTCCCGCGGCCGGGCCGTTCGGCGTGCCGGCGCGCAATTCCGCCGAAGTCATGACCGAGAGTCTGAATGCGGGCAAACTGCCCGCGCCGTATGCAACCAAGGGCTTCGGCGGCGCCCCGCTCGAGATCGTGTTCGTCGACGAGGCCGGCCCCAGCACCAAGCAGGTCGCCGACTTTCGCAATCTCGCGCAGCGTGTCGATCTCATCATCGGCTATATCTCGAGCGGCAACTGCCTCGCGGTCGCGCCCGTGGCCGAGGAACTGAAGAAGCTCACGGTGTTTTTCGATTGCGGCACGCCGCGGATTTTCGAGGACGCCGCCTACAAGTACGTGTTCCGCACGCAGGCGACCGCGACCATGGACAGCGTGGGCGCGGCGCTCTACGTGAACGACCGCAATCCCAAGACCAAAAGTATCGCCGGCCTGAACCAGAATTACGCATGGGGCCAGGATTCGTGGAACGATTTCGAGGCCTCGATGAAAGTCCTGAAGCCCGGCGTCGAGGTCAAGACCTCGCAGATGCCGAAGCTGTTTGCCGGGCAGTTCGGCGCTGAAATCTCCACGCTGCTGTCGAGCAATGCCGACTTCATACACTCGAGCTTCTGGGGCGGCGACCTGGAGGCGTTCGTGCTGCAGGCGGCGCCGCGCAATCTGTTCAGGCGCAGCACGGTCGTGCTGACCGCCGGCGAAACCGCCATGTTCAAGCTGGCCGATAAAATTCCCGACGGCACCGTGCTGGGCGCGCGCGGCACCCATGGCGTGCTGGCGCCGGCAAGCGAACTCAATAAATGGTTTCGCGCCGCCTTCCAGGAGCGTTACCAGCTGCCGCCGGTGTATCCCGCCTACCACATGGCGCAGGCGATACTCGGCACCAAAGCGGCCTATGAGAAGGCGCAGGCGGCCAACGGCGGCAACGCGCCGAGCCAGGAGCAGATCATTGCCGCGTTCGAAAACCTGACGTTCGAGGCGCCGAGCGGCACGGTGCAGATGGCGATCGGCAAAGGCCATCAGGCGGTGCAGGGCACGGCGTACGGCACGACCAAGCTCGTGAAGGGGCAGATCACGCTCACCCATGTCAAGTCGTACCCCGCGGAAAAAGTTAATCCGCCCGAAGGCGTGAAAAGCGACGAGTGGATCAAGTCGGGATTCAAGGCGAAATAATCTTCGCGTGCGATTCGCGGGTGGCGCGCGCCGGATCTTTCACGCCACGACGCGGCCGCGACTATTGGGTATTCCATAATTGGCGACACGGCGCCCTCACCCCCGATCCCTCTCCCCGGGGGAGATGGAAGCAATGCACTTCTCCCCCGGTGATCGTCCGCGCCGATGACTGACCTGCTCGCCGTCGTCATCGACGGCATCATTTATTCGTCATGGCTTTTTATCATGGCGACCGGGCTCACGCTGATTTACGGCGTGATGAAAATTCTCAACATCGCGCACGGCAGCCTCTACGCGCTCGGCGCTTATCTGTCGGCAACACTCGTCGGCTGGTGGTTGGGCGGCGGGCACGACCCGTACGGAAGTTACGCGATGCTGGCGCTGGCGGCGCTCATGGTGGGGCTCGTGATGGGGCCGCTGCTCGAGCGCGGATTGCTGCGGCTGATGTACGGCCGCGACGAAGTCGTTCTGCTGCTCATTACCTACGCCGTGTTCCTGATTCTCGAGGATGTGATCAAGCTCGTGTGGGGCGTGGATTCTCTCTACGTGTCGCAACCGTACGAACTCCTGGGCAACTTCGACATCGGGGAATTGAGTTACCCGGTATACAACTTCGTGCTGGTCGGCGCGGCCATCGTCACCGGTGTCGCGATCGCATGGACGCTCAACGCGACGCGTCACGGCAAGATGCTGCTCGCGGTGATCCACGACAGGGAGATCAGTGGCGCGATGGGCATCAGCGTCGACCGCGTCTATCTGGTCACGTTTACCGCCGGCACCCTGCTTGCCGCGATCGGCGGCGCGGTCACCGCACCGACGCTCGCGGTATCGGCCGGCATGGGCGTCGAAGTGATCGTGCTGTCGTTCGCGGTGGTGGTGATCGGCGGACTCGGCAGCCTGGGGGGTGCCGCGCTCGGCGCGCTGATCGTCGGCATGGTGCGTTCGGCGGCGGTGCATTACTGGCCCGCGGTCGAGCTGTTCAGCGTTTACTCCGTGATGGCGATGGTGCTGATCGCGCGGCCGAAGGGACTTTTTTCGACGCCCGAGGCGCGCCGGATATGAACGATCGCACCGTGCGCGTGCTGCTGGGCGCCGCCGCCGCGCTGCTCGCCGGCATGCCGTTCATGCCGCAGTGGCTGATGTTCCTGATCACGCTGGCGCTGGCCAAGGGTCTGGTCGTCCTCGGCCTGGTGCTGTTGATGCGCACCGGGCTGGTGTCGTTCGGCCAGGGTCTCTACTACTGCCTCGGCGCGTATGCGGCGGCGCTGCTCGATCAGGCGGCGGGCATCCACGATGCCGCGGCCATGCTGCTGGCGGCGCTGCTGGTTCCCGTGGTCGTCGCGCTGATACTGGGGTTTTTGCTCGCCAGCTACCGCGGTATTTTTTTCGCGATGCTGAGCCTCGCGTTTTCGATGATCGTGTTCGGCCTGCTGATCAAGACGACGGCGCTGGGCAGCAGCGACGGCTTCAACGTGGCGACGCGGTCGATTTTCGGCATTGCGATCGCGGGCGGTTACAAGGGCCACGTATTCCTCGCGGCGACGGTGATTCTGTCCGTCATTGCCGGCGCGGCGCTGCACCGCTACCTGAACTCGCATCGCGGCCGGCTGGCGGCGGCCATCCGCGACAACGAACTGCGCGTCGAGTATCTCGGCGCCTCGGTGCGCAACATCGTGCATTTGAACTACGTGATCGCCGCGGCGCTCGGCGGCCTCGGCGGCGGGCTCACCGCGCTGGCGGTGGGCCATATCGATCCCGACATGGCGTACTGGACGACCTCCGGCGAATTCGTGTTCGTCGCGGTTTTGTCGGGCACCGGCAACGTGCTCGCGCCGTTTTTCGGCTCGGTGATATTCGAGGTGATCCGCACGCTGGCAAACCAGTATGCGCCCAATATCTGGCAGATGACGCTCGGCCTGGCGATGCTCGCGATCATCATGTTTCTGCCCAATGGACTGTGGTCGCTGTTCAAACGCAGGGCGCGCGCGGCATGAGCGCCATCCTTGAAACGCAGGGTTTGAGCAAGAGCTTTGGCGCCGTGATCGCCGCCGCGGATATCAACGTCGCGGTTGCGCGCGACAGCGTGGTCGGCCTCATCGGCAGCAACGGCGCCGGCAAGACGACGTTCATCAACATGGTCACCGGCTACATGAAACCGACCGCCGGCACCATCCGTTTTGACGGACACGACATCACGCAGCTCGCACCGCGCCGCATTACCCGGCTCGGTATCGCGCGTTCATTTCAGATTCCGCAGCTTTTCAATTCGATGACGGTGCGCGACAACCTGCTGACGGCGGTCGGTATCGTCGCCGCCGCCGCGAAGCGCTGGGCGCACGGCGCGATTACGCGGGAACGCGCCCCTGCCGTCACCGACGAGATGCTCGAACGCTTTGGGCTTGGCGCCTATCGCGACAAGCCCGCCGGCGTGCTGCCCGAAGGCGTGCGCAAGCTCCTCGACATTGCGATGGCGCTGGTGGTGCAGCCGCAAATCCTGCTGCTCGACGAGCCGACCAGCGGCGTGTCCGCCGATGAGAAGTTCGGCATCATGGACGTCGTGATCAAAGCCGTGAAGTCCGGCCGCGTGACGGTGTTGTTCGTCGAGCACGACATGGACATCGTCAACCGCTACGCCGGGCGCGTGCTGGCGTTTTACGACGGACGCATCATCGCCGACGGTGCGCCGGACGCGGTGCTGAACGATGGCGAAGTGCGCAAATACGTCATCGGGGAGGAAACTGCGATGGAGGCGGCGCATGTTGCGCATTGACGACCTCGATGTCGCGATCGAGTCGGTCGGCATTCTGCGCGGCGTGAACCTCGCCGTCGGCGCCGGCCGTTTCGCCGGCCTGATCGGCCGCAACGGCGCCGGCAAGACGACACTGATGCGCAGCATCATGGGCCTGTTGCCGTGGCGGGCCGGCGGCATTGCATTCGATGGCAACCCGCTCGCCGGCGTGCCGGTCCACGCGCGCGCGCGGCTCGGCATCGGCTACATGCCGGAAGACCGGCGCCTGATCCCCGCGCTGAGCGTCGAGGAAAACGTGCTGCTGCCGGCGTGGTCGGTGCATGCGGCGGACGCGCCGGCGCGGTTGCAGCGCGTCTACGCCATGATTCCCGAGGTCGGCGAATTCGCGCAGCGCAAGGCGTTGCAATTGTCGGGCGGGCAGCAGAAGCTCGTTGCGCTCGCGCGCGCGCTGATGTGTGGCGACAGGCTGTTGTTGCTCGACGAGCCGTTCGAGGGCGTCGCGCCGGTGCTCGCGCGCCGCCTGGCCGAGGTGATCGCCGGATTGAAACGCGCCGGGCTTACGGTGATTCTGTCCGAATCCAGCGTGACCCACGCGCGCGAGCTGCTCGACGATATTTTCGTGATCGATCGCGGCGTGGTCGCGCGCAGTCCGGCATAACGGTGCCGATCTCCAGCGGATTCGCCTGGTTGCGCCGCTCGCCGTTGTTTCCGTACGCGCTGCTCGCAATTGCCGTGCTGTTGTGGGCCGGCAACTGGGTGTTCGCGCGCGCGCTGCGCTTTGACGCGCCGCCGGTCGCGCTGGCGTTCTGGCGCTGGCTCATCGCGCTCGTCATTCTGTCGCCGCTCGCGTATGCGCACGTGCGCCGGCAATGGCGCGTCATACTCGGCGCATGGCGCGTGCTCGGCCTCCTGGCGCTGCTCGCCACCGTGTTGCAGCACATTCCCGTCTACATCGGGCTGCACGATACGACGGCCACCAACGGCGCGTTGCTCAACTCGGCAACGCCCATCTTGATATTCATGCTGTCGCGATTGCTGGTGGGGGAAGCAGTGTCCTTCCGGCAGGCGCTCGGCGTGGCAATTTCGCTCGCCGGCGTCGTCGCGATCATCGCGCGCGGCGACGTCACGCTGCTCGCCGGACTGCATCTGAACGGCGGGGATCTGTGGGTGCTGCTGGCGACGCTGGCGTGGGCCATCTACACGGTATGTCTGCGCTGGCGGCCGGCGCAACTCGATCCGCTGGCGATGCTGTGGACAATCGCGGCGCTGGGCGTCGCGGCGATGGTGCCCCTTTATGCGTGGGAACTGGCGTCGGGCCGCACGCTGAATTTCACATTTGCGGCCGTGACCGGGATCGTCTACATGGGCGTATTTGCGACGGTGGTTGCGTATGTATTCTGGAACCGCGCGGTGCAACTGGTCGGGCCGAATCGCGCCGGGCCGTTCATGTACCTGATGCTCGTATATACGCCGCTGCTCGCGATCGTGTTCCTCGGCGAGCGCCTGTATCTTTATCATTTCATCGGTTGCGCACTGATCGTGGGCGGAATCTTCATGACGGCGAGCGCCCGGCCACCGGCGGCACGCTGAAAAAAACGGCTGACGGCGGGCGGGGCCGGCGGTTGCGCCGCCGCAATGCAAGCGCTTCCAAAATCACTGCCGCCGCGCTAAACTGCGCCTCTGCAATCCACGCCGTTTATCCCCCCGCAAGGAGCCCCCATGAATACCATGACCGATGTGAAAAACCTCGCCGCGCAGACCGGCAAAGTGCACATGACACCCAGCGAGGCGTTCGTCGAAACGCTCGTTGCGCAGGGTGTGAAAGACACTTTCGGCATCGTCGGCTCCGCGTATATGGACGCGCACGATCTGTTTCCGCTCGCCGGCATACGCTTCATCTCGGTGGCGCACGAGCAGAACGCCGCGCACATGGCGGACGGCTACTCGCGCGTGACGGGCAAGCACGGCGTGTGCATCGCGCAGAACGGCCCCGGCATTACCAATTTCGTGACCGGCATCGCGGCCGCCTACTGGGCGCATTCCCCGGTCATTTGCATTACACCCGAATCGGGCAGCCTGACGATGGGCCTCGGCGGATTCCAGGAAACCGAGCAGATGCCGATTTTCTCGAAGATCACCAAGTGGCAGGTGCACGTGAATTCGCCGCTGCGCATGGCTGAACTCATGCACCGCGCGTTTACGATTGCGATGCATGACCGCGGCCCGGTGCAGATCAACATTCCGCGCGATTATTACTATGGCGAAGGCGATTACGATATCCAGGCGCCGCAGAAAATCGAACGCGGCGCGGGCGGGCCTGAGTCACTGGATGCCGCGGCACGGCTGCTCGCGAAAGCGAAATTCCCGGTCATTCTCTCCGGCGGCGGCGTGGTGATGGCCAACGGCATCAAGGACTGCGTCGCGCTCGCCGAATACCTGACCGCACCCGTCGTCAACAGCTATTTGCACAATGACTCCTTCCCGACGAGCCATGCGCTGGCATGCGGCCCGCTCGGCTACCAGGGCTCCAAGGCGGCGATGAAACTGATCGCGCGCGCCGACGTGGTGCTGGCACTGGGCTCGCGGCTGGGCCCGTTCGGCACGCTGCCGCAGCACGGCCTCGATTACTGGCCGAAAAATGCCAGGATCATCCAGATTGACGCGGATCCGCGCATGCTGGGGCTGGTGAAGAAAGTGTCGATCGGCATCTGCGGCGACGCCACGCTCGCCGCGCGTGAACTGCTGCAGCGTCTGCAGGCGCTCGGCAAAATGACGCCGAACAAGGCGCGGCTTGCCGAAGTGAAAAAGGAAAAAGACGCGTGGGAGCAGGAGCTCGCGAAATGGCCGTCGCCGAACGAGAAGGGCCGCATCGGCCCGCGCCAGGCGCTCGCCGCACTCGCCAAAGCGATGCCGAAAAACGCGATGGTGTCGACCGACATCGGCAACGTGTGCTCGGTGGCGAATTCATACCTTAATTTCGACACGGCGCCGAGTTTTCTCGCCGCCATGAGTTTCGGCAACTGCGGATACTCGTTCCCGGCCGCGATCGGCGCGAAAGTCGGCCGCCCGGATCGTCCCGCGATCGCTTACGTCGGCGACGGCGCCTGGGGCATGAGCCTCGCCGAGGTGATGACCTGTGTGCGTGAAGACATCCCGGTCGTGGCAGTCGTTTTCAACAACGGCCAGTGGGGCGCGGAGAAAAAGAACCAGGTCGATTATTTCGACAATCGCTACCTCGGCACCAACCTCGAGAATCCCAACTTCGCCGACGTCGCCAAGGCCATGGGCGCGAATGGCATGACCGTCGATCAGGTTGGCGACATCGGGGACGCGCTGAAGAGCGCGGTGAAATCGAACAAACCGACCGTCATCAACCTGATGCTCACGCGCGAACTGGGCGACCCGTTCCGCCGCGATGCATTCAAACAGCCCAAGCGCCTGCTGTCGAAGTACAGGAAGTACAGCGCCAAGGGCGCGTAATCAAGCGTACTCGACGATAGAGAAAAAGCCGGCCTTGTGCCGGATGGCACTTACTTAAGCGCTTGCCCCCACCCCAGACCCTCCCCCGCGCATTTCATGCGCAGGGGAGGGAGTCCAAGTGCGGCGCTTGGTTCCACGGTC
>JAYWDM010000060.1:0-2672 GCA_043779885.1 Betaproteobacteria bacterium
GGCCGCCTCCGCCGGGTGCTGCGTCGCCCGTTGCCGTCACACCGGCAGCCATTACGCGGGCCGCCCTCGAAGCGGGCGATCCGGTATGTCTGCGCTCGCTCGATCTGTTTATAGACTGTTATGGAGACGTCGCCGGCAACCACGCGCTGGCGGTGCTCGCGCGCGGCGGCGTCTATATCGCGGGCGGCATAGCGCCCAAAATATTGCCGCGTTTGCTGGAAGGCCGGTTTCTCGCGGCGTTCAACGCCAAAGGCGCGCACACCGCTGCGCTCCGCAAAATGCCGGTATCCGTCGTCACCAACGAAAAGCTCGGTTTGCTGGGATGCGCGCTGCTTGCAGCGCGAGCGTGACTGCGCGCGTAGGCACGCCAGTCACGCCAGCCACGGCAGCGCGGCGTGGTGACGCTCCTCAAACCCCTCGATGGCCTCGATGTTCCGCATCACGAGCCCGATATCGTCGAGACCCTTGAGCAGTCGTTCTTTGTGGCCCGCATCGATCTCGAAGCCGTAAGCGGCGCCGTCCGGCCCGGTAACGGTTTGCGCTTCGAGATCGACGCTGATCTGCGCGCCGGGCTCATCGCGCAACTGCTGGCGCAGCTTTTGACAGGCCGCATCGGGGAGCACCACGGGCAGCATGCCGTTCTGCAGTTCATTGCCGTAGTGTATGTCGCCGAAGCTCGGCGCAATCACCGCGCGGATGCCGAAGTCGTAGAGCACGTAGACTGCCGCTTCACGCGACGAGCCGCAGCCGAAGTTGGCGCCGGCAACCAGTATCTTCGCCTGACGATAGGGCGCCTGATTGAGCACGAAATCGGGCCGGTCGTTGCCCTCGGCGTCATAGCGAATGTCGTGAAACGCGAGCTTCTCGTAGCCCGGTTCGCGCAGTTTGCGCAGGAAGCGCGCCGGAATTATTTTGTCGGTGTCGATGTTCGCCATGTCGAGGGGTGCTGCGACGGCGGTCAGCTTGGTGAATGGTTGCATAAAATCAGGACACCAGTTTGCGAACGTCAGTGAGCTTGCCCGTCACCGCGGCCGCCGCGACCATCGCGGGGCTCATGAGATGGGTGCGCGCGCCCTTGCCCTGGCGCCCTTCGAAGTTGCGGTTGGAGGTTGACGCGCAGCGTTCGCCGGCCGGCACCGTGTCGCCGTTCGTCGCGGCACAACTGGAGCAACCCGACGCGCGCCAATCGAAACCCGCCGCGATGAAAATCTTGTCGAGACCTTCCGCTTCGGCCTGACGCTTGATTGCGCTCGACCCCGGCGATACCCATGCCGGCACGACGCTCTTTCTGCCTTTCAGCACGGCGGCCGCGGCGCGCAGGTCTTCGATGCGCCCGTTGGTGCAGGTGCCGATGAAGGCGCGATGTATCTTGATGCCGTCGAGCGGCGTGCCGGGCGTCAACTCCATATAAAGCAGCGCCTGCGCCATGTGCGCGCGTTTGTCGGCGTCGCTGCCGGACGCGGGGTCAGGCACCGCGGCGGTAATGGCGACCGCTTCCTCGGGACTGGTGCCCCACGTGACCATGGGGGCGAGCGTAGCCGCGTCGAGCGCAACTTCGCGATCGAAACTCGCGCCGGCGTCGGACGGCAGCGCATTCCAGAAAAGAAGCGCCTCATCCCACAGCGCGCCCCGCGGCGTGAACTCGCGACCCGCGAGATAAGCGTACGTCTTGTCATCGGGCGCGATCATGCCCGCGCGCGCGCCCGCCTCTATCGCCATGTTGCACACGGTAAGGCGGCCTTCCATGCTGAGCGCGCGGATCGCGGCGCCGGCAAACTCGATGGCATATCCCGTGCCCCCGGCGGCGCCGATTTTCGCGATGATGGCAAGCACGATGTCCTTGGCGGTAACGCCGGCCGGAATGGCGCCGTCAACGGTCACGCGCAGGGTTTTCGGTTTCTTCTGCCACAGGCATTGGGTCGCGAGTACCTGCTTTAATTGCGACGCGCCGATGCCGACCGCGTACGCGCCAAACGCGCCGTGCGTCGAGGTATGCGAGTCCCCGCAGGTAATCACCAGTCCCGGCTGGGTGATGCCGAGCTCGGGGCCGATCACGTGCACGATGCCCTGCTGCGGATGCTCGAGGCCGAAATAATTGTCGATGCCGTTGGCTTTGGTGTAGCGCGCAAAAAGGTCGAGCATGTTGCGCATTTCGGGATCGGTGACGGCGGCCATGCCCGCTGCGCGGTTGCGCGTCGGCACGTAATGGTCGGCGGTGGCGAAAGTCTGCCGCGGCTTCCTGACCTTGCGGCCCTCGGCGGCGAGCGCGCCGAACGCATGAAACGAGCCTTCATGCACGAAGTTGCGGTCCACGTGCAGCAGCGCTTCGTTGGCGCCGCGCCTGACGATCACGTGGCGGTCCCAGATTTTTTCGAACAGGGTTTGCGGCATCGGGCAAGTTCCTCGCGTAAATTAAACCGGAAACCGTGGTTGGCCACGGAAGCACACGGAAGGACACGGAAAATTCCGCCAAACATGGCTCCGCAATGCGCCACCGTCCGGGTGACATGACCATATACGCCGTTATTCGTCCGTGTAATTCCGTGTGTTTCCGTGGCCGAATAGCCGTATTCAGAATGAAAGCTTAGCACGCCGCACGGCGGCCGCGCATCCCGCTTCGTGTATCATCGTCGCGCGTCTGTCAACGGGAGAAAATCGCATGGCTTTGAAAG
>JAYWDM010000061.1:0-2668 GCA_043779885.1 Betaproteobacteria bacterium
GCGAGCCGCCGCGCGTCCTCTGCCGACGGCGCTTTGAGTTCCGCCGCGAGCCCCTGCGCATTGCGCTGCCACAAATTGGTATCGACCCACCCGGGGCACACCGCGTTGACCAGCACGCCGTCCTCGCCGAATTCTGTCGACAGCGACTTGGTGATGTTGAGCAGCGCGCTGTTGGTTATGCCGCTGCCGAACATGTAGGGATCGGGTTCCTTGCCGGCGCCGCCGATCAGGTTGACGATGCGGCCCCAGCGCTGTGCCTTCATGAGCGGATGCACGAGCCGGATCGCGCGCAGAAAACCGAACAGCTTGGTTTCGAGCTGCTCCTTGAGCCCCGCGTCGTTCATCACCGCGAAGCGCCCCGAATACATCTGGCCGGCGTTGTTGACGAGGATGTCGACCGTGCCGAAGCGCTGTTTCGCCGCGTCGACCAGGCGCGCAATATCGGCTTCCTTCGTCATGTCGGCGACCGTCGCGTGGATTTCGCCGCCGGTCGCGCCGGCGAGTTCGGCGTGCGTGCGCTCGAGCGTTTCGGCATTGCGCCCGCAAATCATGACGCGCGCGCCTTCCTCCAGAAACCGGCGCGCCGTTTCGCGGCCTATGCCGCGGCTGCCGCCGGTAACGATCGCGGCGCGGCCCTTGATACCCATATCCATGCAGTTGCTCCTTGGTTCAAATGTTCAAAAATGGCTAACAGTTTGTTGAAAAATACACCATGCTGTCATTGCGAGCGCAGCGCGGCAATCTCGTATTTTGCGCAATCAAATAGTTACGAGATTGCTTCGTCGCCTTTGGCTCCTCGCAATGACAGTCTCTGCCGATTTTCAACATACGGCTAAACCGGTTTTCGCGACCGATGCCAATCAATCGATCCCGATGCCCGCGGCGCGCACGACCTCGCCCCAGACCCTGGTTTCGCGCGCAACGTAGTCGCCAAATTGCGCAGGGCTCATGCGGCCGGGCTGCGCCGAATTGACGGCGAGTATTTCCCTGACTCGCGGCTGCTCCATCGCGGCCGTGAATTCGGCGTGCAAACGGTCGATGATCGCGCGCGGCGTGCCGGCCGGCGCCCACAGTCCCGAATACAATCCGAGGTCGAACTCGCCGACGGTTTCGGCGATCGTCGGCACGTCGGGCAACTGCGGTGACCGCTTCGAAAATGACACGGCGAGAAGATTCAGGCGTCCGGCTTTCGCCTGCGGCACCGCGGCCGGTATGGTGGAAAACGCCACCGCGGTTTCGCCCGCGATCACCGACGAGGTCGCCGGGATGCTGCCTTTGAACGGCACGTGCGCGAGTTCGATGCCGGCCATGCGCATCAGCCGCACCATGCCCAAATGGGTGATCGCGCCGTTGCCGGATGAAGCGTAATTCAGTTGCCCGGGTTTTGCTTTGGCGAGCTCGATCAACTGCGGCAGCGTGCGCACGTTGTGCGACGGGTTTGCCACCAGCACCATCGGCGAGCCGGCTGCCAGCATGACCGGCGCGAAATCCCTGATCGCGTCGTACGGCAGCTTCGAATACAGCGACGGTGCGCTGCAGTGGCCGCCGAGATCGTTCATGAGCAGCGTGTAGCCGTCGGGCGTGGCCCTGGCGACCAGCGCTGCACCGAGGGTGCCGCCGGCGCCGGCGCGGTTGTCGACGACGATCTGCTGGCCGAACACCTCGGTCAGGCGTTGTCCGATGGCGCGCGTGATGACATCAGTGATGCCGCCGGCGGGCCACGGCACCACCACGCGGACCGGTTTGTCCGGATAGGACTGCGCGCGCGCCGGCGCGGCGCACGCGAGTCCGGCCAGTGCAAGCGAGGCAATCACGACGATGGATTTCATGCGGATTTCTCCAGGCAAGTGGGCGGCTACACGTCCTGCGGGCTGTCGGCGAGTGCGGAGCTGTGCTTGCGTATCTCGCGCGAGGGTTTTTCGCCGCTGATGCTCCTGCCGGTGGGCGTCCACGTGCAAACCGGCGCGCCGGGCACCCAGACCGTTTTATACTCGCCGGGCACGAAAAATTCGACGAAGATCATGTCTTCGGCGCCGTCGTTTCTCAGGTAGTGACGCTCGCGGTCGGCGTAATAAATGAGGTCGCCTTTGCGCACGGGCAGCGGGCTTTCGTTCGCGAATGCCGTGCCGCGCCCGCTGGTGACATACATGAAATGTTCGGCGCCCTCGTGATGGTGGTTGGATGCCTCGGTGCCAGGCGGATATATGATCATTTCGCCTTTCAACGCCCGGGTGCCGAAGAGCTTCGGCGTCACTACGTAAATGCGTTTGCGCGCGTCGTGTTCGGAATCGAGCACCGGCTCGTGCGTCCAGTCGACGATGCGAAACTGCGGCGGGTGCGCCGTGAAGCCGGCATCGTGCGTGGCCGCATGCGGCACTTCCGCATGGAGCAGGATGGCACTGGTGCGGCAGGTCAGCGTGCCGCGAAAACCCGGCGGCAGCAACACGATGTGACTCGCGGTGAGTCGTTCGTCGGCGTCCTTGCGGCGGAGCATCGCCGCGCCTTCGAGCATCTGGAACCAGGCGAGGCTCCCTGCCGGCACATCAAGTTCAACGACGGCGTCCGCGCCCAGCGTCAGGCGGTCGAGCAGGATCCGGGTGCCTTCGACGCGCGCTGCGGTCAACAGGCGCTGGCGCTTTGCGTTGATGCCGAACGATTCGGCGGCAAT